>CANRDA010000014.1 GCA_947629285.1 uncultured Bacilli bacterium | reverse complement strand
TCTTGACAAAATAAAAGCCTTATAATATAAAGGCTAAACTAACATTTTGAAAAATAGTAACTGTCAAACTCGGGCGATGGGTTATATAAATTACATTGCAAGTATTGACAAAAAATATAATCGCTGTATAATAAAACATATATTTTAGTAATTAAGGAGGTTTTGGTATGTTAAATAATATTAAAATTGATGCTTTAAAGAAAAAACTTATTGCGTTTTCACGTGAATATGGTGATAAAAAAACAGTAGATACTTTTGAAGGAGATATATTAGAATTGAAAAATGCTAATTTATCTTGTTGGTTTGCAACCCATATTAATTGTGCAAATATTCCAGCACATGAAAAAATAGTTATTGATAGCAATGATGCATATTTATGCTATGAATTTGCAGTACGTATAAAAGGTGCAAACGTTAAATCTTTAGGTAATGTAGTTATAAATAGTAAAATATTGGAATTAAATGAAAAGATGAAAAGAATAATAGGTTCTGATAGAGAAGCACATCAAAAAGTAATTGACGAAATACAAATTTCTGAATCTTACAATCAAATTTTAAAAATAAAAAGAATTATTAAAATTATAACAAAAATGGAGCGAACTAAGGCTAAATACAGAAAATAAAATTAAATATCATATATTTATATAATGAAAGTAACAAATTAAAAAAATATATTATTTTCATGTAAATAAATTGTTAAATGTATTATTTTTATTGAAATAATACTTTTTTTAATGGTATAATAATAATGGTGATTTAAATGGAATACAAAATTACAACTAATAGTGAACTTGAGACAATTGAACTTGCTCAAAACTTTGAATCTGAAAAATTTGAAAATATGGTAATATGTTTAGATGGAGAATTAGGTAGTGGGAAAACAGTATTTACTAAAGGTATAGCTAATGCACTTGGAATAGATGAAAGTATTACATCTCCTACTTTTACTATAATAAAAGAGTATACAACTGGAGAGATGCCACTATATCACATGGATGTTTATAGATTAGACGGAAATACTGATGGTGTTGGAATAGAAGAATACTTTACTAAAGGTGGCATTGTAGTAATAGAATGGTCTAATACAATTAAAGATATATTACCAAAAGAAAGATTAGAAATTAAATTCAAAGTTATTGATGAAAATAGAAGAACACTTATTATAACTCCATATGGTAAAAAGTATGAAGAGTTATGCGAGGCTGTATTATGAGGATGCTTTTAATTGATACAACTACTAGTAATGCACTTGTATCAATTATAGAAAATAATAATATTTTATATAAATTTGAAAGTGTCATAAATAAAGATATGGCATCTAAAATACTTCCTATAATAAAAGAAGGATTTGAAAGTGTTGAATTTAATATTAATGATATAGATAAAATATTTGTTGTAAATGGACCAGGTTCTTTTACTGGTATAAGAGTTGGAGTAACAATTGCTAAAACAGTGGCTTGGTCTTTAAAAAAGGATATAGTTCCTCTATCTAGTTTAGAATTAATGGCAACAACTAATACAGAAAAAAAATATATAGTGCCTATGATAGATGCTAGGCGTGGTAACGTATTTGCTGGAATATATGATGAAGATTTAAATATTATAAAAAAAGATAGTTTGATAAGTTTAGAACAATTAACAAGCAATTTAAATGAAGATTATGAACTTATTTCGTATGATGATATTAAAAATTCTTTAAAACCTAATATCGATATATTAAAGATAATTGCTAAACATAAGAGTGATAAAGGAGTTAATCCTCATAATTTAAATCCTAACTATTTAAAATTGACTGAAGCTGAGGAAAATTTAGGAGTACATTGATGATTAGAAAATTAGAACCTAAAGATATTGAAGTAGTAAATAAATATTTAAAAGAATTTAATTATAAAATAGATGAGACATTAAATGAATTCGTTAATGTCTTATTATATGACGATAATGGGATTAAAGGAGTGCTTGTATATAGTAAAATATACGATAGATTAGAAATAGATTATATTATAGTTGATAAATCATATAGAAGATTAGGTATTGCATCTAAATTACTTAAATATATGGAAGATGAGAATAAAGGTGCTCTAAATATCACCTTAGAGGTTAGAGAAAGTAATGATTTAGCCATCTCATTTTATAAAAAAAATGGTTTTGTTATAGAGGCTGTAAGAAAAAAATATTATAAAGATGAAAATGGGTTATTAATGATGAAGAAATTTGGTGAATAGTATGGATACTTATATATTGGGAATTGAAAGTAGTTGTGATGAGACTAGTGTTTCAATAATAAAAAATGGCTGTGAGGAGATAGCAACAGTAGTTTTATCACAGATGGATACACATTCTAACTTCGGAGGTGTAGTTCCTGAAATTGCAAGTCGTATGCATGTTGAAAATATTACAATGGTAATAGAAGAGTGCTTAAGAAAAGCAAATATGAATATGGAAGATATAGACGCGATAGCTGTAACATATGGTCCAGGACTTATTGGATGTTTATTAATAGGTGTGACTGCTGCAGCAACTCTTTCATACATATATAATAAACCCCTCATTCCGGTACACCATATAGCAGGGCATATATATGCAAATAACTTAGTATCTAAAATGGAATTTCCTTTAATTGCTTTAGTTGTATCTGGAGGTCATACCGATTTAATATATATGGAAGATAATTATAAATTTAAAAAAATTGGTGGGACTTTAGATGATGCGGTTGGAGAGTGTTACGACAAAGTCGCACGTGTTATAGGTGTTCCATATCCAGGAGGTCCTTTAGTAGATAAATTATCTTATGATGGTAAGGCTACTTATAATTTACCACTACCTTTAGATGATGATACTTATAACTTTAGTTTTAGTGGAATTAAGAGTGCGGTTATTAATTTAGTCCACAATGAATCACAAAGGGGTAATGAGATTAGAAAAGAAGATATAGCCTGTTCATTTCAAAATAGGGTAGTAGAAATACTAACAAAAAAGACTATGAGAGCTTTAAAAGAATATAATGTAAAAAATCTTATAATTGCAGGTGGAGTATCTGCAAATAGTGGGATAAGAAATAAATTTAGTGAAGTTTGTAAAAAAGAAGGAATAAACCTTACAATACCGAATATAAAATATTGTACTGACAATGCTGCTATGATTGCAAGTGCTGGATACTTTGCCTATAAAAAAGGTATAAAAGCAGATTTAGATTTGAAAGCTGCGGCAACCGTTAGTTTATTTTAAAAAGTTAATAAAAAGTATTGACAAATAAGTAATTAAAAGGTATAATCAATACATATGGAAAAGGAAAGAGATGTATCCACATCCACCCGATTGCTTAAGTGATGGGTAAATGCCTAAAGATTTTAAATTTGTAGGTTAAGTGGATACTATAAGTGTCTACTTTTTTCATGGTATAAGATATTGGAGGTGTTTGTTATCGCAAACAAAGAAAAAGATTTGTTTATAAATGAACAAATTAGAGCTAAAGAAGTTATGGTTATAGGTCCAAATGGTGAACAATTAGGTATTAAATCTATTAATGATGCGCTTACTCTTGCAACCTATGCAGGTTTCGACCTTGTAATGATTAGTCCAGGAGCTAATCCGCCTGTTTGTAAGGTTATGGATTACAACAAATTTAAATATCAAAACAAGAAGAAACAAAAAGAAAATATAAAAAAGCAAAGAGAAGCCAATTTAGAGATGAAAGAATATCGTTTATCTGTTACAATTGATATACACGACTTTAATACGCGTGTAAATAACTCAAGTAAATATTTAGAAAAGGGTCATAAAGTAAAAGCCGTAGTACGTTTTAAAGGTAGAGAAATGGCTCATACAGAGTTAGGTCGTGATGTTTTATTGAGGTTTGCAGACGCACTATCAAGTGTTGCAGAGATTGAACAAAAACCAATTTTGGATGGAAGAAACATGACTATGATACTTATGCCAAAAAAAGAAAAATAGGAGGAATTTATGCCAAAATTAAAAACACATAAAGGTACAAAAAAGGTACTAAACGTAAGAAATAGTGGTTCTATTAAAATAGGACATCCAGGTACAAGACATAATACTGGAAAAAAGAATGCTGCTTCAAATAGAAGTGGAAGAAGTGCATCAACTTTAAGTAAAGCAGATGCAAATAGATTCAAAAAAGTACAATTTTAAACTAAGAAGGAGGATACATTATGGCAAGAGTTAAAGGTGGAAATATCCACAAAAATAGAAGAAAAAAAGTTTTAAAATTATCTAAAGGATATTTTGGAAGTAAGCATAAACTTTATAAAACAGCCAAAGAACAAGTTATGCACTCACTTAAATATGCATATAGAGATAGAAAGCAAAACAAAAGAGATATGCGTAAATTATGGATTACAAGAATTAATGCAGCATGTCGTATGAATGACATTAGCTATTCTAAATTTATTTCAGGTTTAAATAAAGCTGGTGTAGAAATAAACAGAAAAATGCTAAGTGAGGTTGCAATAGATGACCCTAAGGCATTTACAAATTTAGTTAATGTTGCAAAAGCAGGACTTGAAGGTAAAACAGTTAAGCAAGAAGTTAAGGCTGAAACTAAAAAGGTAGAGACTAAAGTTGAAACTAAGAAAGAAGATAAAAAAAGTGCAGTAAAAGAAACTAAAGAAGATTTATCTAAATTAACAGTTACTGAACTTAAAAAACTTGCTAAAGAAAAAAATATTGAAGGCTACACAACAATGAAAAAAGCAGAATTATTAGAAGCATTAAAATAATCGTTTTGATTATTTTTTCTATAATATAGTTAAAAAAGGTGATAGTGTGTTATCAATAAATAAATTTTTAGAAAATATAAAAATATATGATAGTACTAAAGAAAGATTAAGTGAAGTTTGGAATGAGCTAAATAAATATATTAGTAAAATATCTTGCTATTCACAGGATACACAAAATATTTTTCTTGAAGATTATTTAATAAAAGAAATAGTCGCATCAGATAATATAGAAAATGAGTTATATTCTTCTAGTATTATTGAATTATATAATAATGGATTTTTTCGTAATAACGAAATTAATCCAAAATTTTTAAAAAATTTAAATAAAGCAGTTAGGGTCAAAGATAGAATATTAACTGAAGACGAGTTTGAAAAAATAAAAAAAGAAAAAAATAAAGATATGACATATTCTGAATACTTAAAGAATACGAAAAGTGACTTAGAAGGTAACTTTAGAAATGAAATAGTGTGGATAGGAAATGTTAACGAGGGAATTGAAAATGCTTTTCATGTTCCTCCTAAACCAGATGAGATACCTGACTATATTAATGATTTTATTGAGTTTTATAATAACGATAGTGATAATGAGGAATTAAAAGACCCTATAGTAAAGGCTGCTTTAATACATGTAATATTTATTAAAATTCATCCGTTTGCTAATGGTAATGGAAGAGTTGCAAGATTGTTATTGAATCAATATTTAACAAATAAAATAAATCAAGAGAATAATACTTCTAATCAATATCCCTATATAAATTTATCAAAGAGTTTTGATTTAAGCAGAATATCTTATTTTAAAAAACAAAACGACATAATATTTAAAGAAAACGTGGATAATAATGATGCTATCAATAATTGGATAAAATACAATATTATAGCTATTGAAGAACAGTTGTATTTTTTAAATAATAGATTGGATAAATATGAACCTCTATTAAAAAGGGCAGACAAAAATATTCATATGTAATTGAAAAAATTACATTATCGTGATATACTTATTAAGTATGATAGAGGTGGTTTTATGTATTTAGATGCCGTAATTATATTGGCTTTAATAATATTTGCATTCTGTTGGTTTAGAACATTTTCTAAAACTGTTTATGCAGTTGCTATTATAGATATATTTTTAAGGCTTTTATATTATATATCAGCAAACATTGGAATTAAAGGTTTTCATGAATGGGTAGTAAGTATATTCCCATCATCAATACCAGATTTACTTGATAATTATATGAATGGAATATTATATACTGTATTTGTTTGGATATATGTAGGACTTATGGTAATATTTTTATTCTATGTAACAAGAACATTTATAAGGAAAAAATAGTCATAAAATTTTATGACTTTTATTTAAATTACCGTATCTTGCAAAATAGTTACTTTTGTGATATATTTATTGTGGGTGATGGTATGAAAAAGAAACAAGATGCAGTAGATTTAATGAAAAAAGTTATGACTGGTGAAAGTTACTTAACATATAAAGAAATTGCACATATTACTGGATACCATGAGAAATATTTACTAAAGTTAAAGAAAGAGTTAGAAAACGGTACTTTATCTATAACACACGGTAATAAAAATAGAAAACCCACAAATACCATATCAGAAGAAGAAAAGGAATACATAATAAGTTTATATAAAAGAAGTAATACAACTATAAGAAAGTTTTGCAAGTTTTATGCTAAGAGAAGTTACTCTTGTATATGGCATGTTTTAAAAGATGCAGGTCTTATATAACCTGTTTTTTTATTTGTCATATAATACTTTAGAGGTGTATTCATGTATTTAAACAGTATAAACAAAAATGAATATTATGTAGTAGATAAAATTAATGCAGATGAAAAAATAAAAAGAAGATTATATGACATTGGACTTTCTTGTGGTACTAAAGTAAAACTACTTTTAAATAGTCCATCTAAAAGAATTAAAGCATATTTAATTAGAGATTCAATTATTGCAATAAGAAATATAGATGCCTCTAAGATAGAGGTGAAAGAGTTAAATGATTAAAATTGCATTAATAGGAAATCCTAATGTAGGTAAAAGTACACTTTTCAATGAACTTACTGGTATGCACCAACACACCGGTAACTGGACTGGTAAAACTGTTGGAAGTGCGGTTGGTACTAAAAAATATAAAGGAGAAGTTATAGAATTTTACGATTTGCCGGGTACTTATTCTTTGATCCCACACTCAGAAGAAGAGCGTGTTACTAGTGACTTTGTAATAAGTAAAGACTATGATATCGCGCTTGTAGTATGTGACCCTTTATGTTTAGAGCGAAACCTAAATTTAGTTTTGCAGACACTAGAAGTAACTGATAGTGTAATTGTGTGTATAAATTTACTAGATGAAGCTAAAAAGAACAATGTAGATATAGACATTAATAAGTTATCCACATACTTAGGAACTAAAGTAGTAGGTATAAGTGCAAGAAAAAGGGAAGGAATTAATGATTTATTAGACGCTATACTAAGTTATCCACACACTTCTTTTAAATTTACATACGAAGATAAGGTAGAAGAGTGCATAAATATTATTTATGAACATACAAAAAGCAAATTTGAAGCAATAAAACTAATAACCTGTAAAGATACAGATAATCCTGTAATAAAAGAAAAAATTAATCAAATAAATTCATACTTAAACGAATCTAACATTAATTTTAATGACTCTGTTATGAACAGAATACTATTAGAATGTGAAAATATAAACAAACTTGTAGTAAGTAAAAAAAGAAACAATAAAAAATTAAAATTAGATAGAATACTTACAAATAAATTAACTGGAATACCTATTATGATTATAATGCTTATGGCTTTATTTTGGATATCGATAGTAGGTGCGAATTATCCATCTGATTTACTTTTTAAATTATTTGTAAGTGTTGGAGATTATCTAAAAGAATTTTGTATAAATATAAATATACCTAGTATTATATATTTGCCACTTTTAGATGGGGTTTATAAGGTTCTAACTTGGGTAGTTGCTGTAATGCTTCCCCCTATGGCTATATTTTTCCCACTATTTACTTTACTTGAAGACTTTGGAATACTACCTAGAATTGCATTTAACTTAGATGGGTATTTTGAAAAGAATGGTAGTTGCGGTAAACAAGCACTTACTATGTGTATGGGAATAGGGTGTAACGCAGTAGGAGTAACGGGTGCAAGAATTATAGATTCTAAAAGAGAAAGGTTACTTGCAATACTTACTAATTCATTTATACCTTGTAATGGTAGATTTCCAACACTTATTATGATGTTTACAATGTTTTTTGCAGTAACAGGAAATACTATTTTAAATACTACTATAAATGTTTTTTTACTAACACTTTTAATAATAATATCTATACTTATTACATTTTTAATATCAAAAATATTATCTAAAACTTTACTAAAGGGAGAAAATACATTCTTTATATTAGAACTACCTCCATATAGAAAGCCACAAATAGCAAAAGTACTTGTAAGATCACTAGTTGATAGAACTCTTAAGATATTACTTAGAGCAGTAGTAATAGCAGCTCCAACAGGACTTATTATATGGTTACTTACTAATATAAATATTAATGGCTCTAGTATAATAAGTATAATATCTAATTTCTTAAATAATTTTGGATTAATACTTGGACTTGACGGGATGATACTTACTGCATTTATACTTGGATTCCCAGCAAATGAAATAGTACTACCTATAATAATAATGACATATTTATCATCTAATGTGATGCTCGATATAAATGATTTATCTCTTATACAGGATTTGTTTATACAAAATGGTTGGACTATTATAACTGCAATATGTATGATTATATTTATATTATTCCACTATCCTTGTTCAACTACAATGATTACGATATATAAGGAAACTAAAAGTATAAAATGGACTATATTATCATTTATCATTCCACTTTTAATAGGTATTACTTTATGCATGATAGTTAATTTTATTGGAATGTTGTTACTTTAAAGATTATCTAAATGGTAGTCTTTTTTCTATTAAAGGTGGTATAATAAGTATGAGGTGAATAAAATTGAAAAGAAATATTAAGACTACAGAGGCAATATTTCCAATGCCTGTACTTATGATTTCAACATTTAATGAAGATGGTAGTGTGGATGTTATGAATGCCGCATGGGGTACTATGCTAGAAAGAAATCTAGTATTATTAAATCTATCAGAATCACATAAGACAGTAAAAAATATAAAAGAAAAAGGTGCGTTTACTATTAGTATTGCAGATGCTAAACATGTAAAAGAAGCAGATTACTTTGGAATGGTATCAGGTAATAATACTCCTAATAAATTTGAAAATAGTGGTTTAAGTTTTACTAAATCTAGTATAGTAGATGCTCCTATAATAAATGAATTTCCAGTTTGTATAGAATGCGAGTATGTAACAAGTCAAAACGACGAATATGGATATGGTGTTATCGGGAAGGTTATAAATGTTTCTGCTGAAGAAAGTGTTATAAGTGGGGATAATATTGATATAGAAAAACTTGGTGCGATTGCATTTGACCCATATACTCATGGATATTATGAAGTAACTAAAAGAGTAGGAAATGCCTTCAAAGATGGATTAGAGTTAAAAAAATAAAATTTTTCCTAGAAAAAAATCAAAAAATGTTGTATAATTAATAAGTCTGATCCAGCGATATGCGTAAAAACAAGACAGTTTTTACGTATATTTTTTTGCTCTAAAATTGGGTTTCGATTAAAAAGGAGGAGAATAATGGAAAATCAAGAAAACAACAAATTTTTAGGAGAAGAAAAAATATCTAAATTACTTTTAAAATTTTCTATACCATGTATTTTATCGCTACTTATTAGTTCTTTATATAATATAGTAGACCAAATTTTTATTGGTAATAGTAGTCTTGGATATCTAGGTAATGCAGCAACTGGAATAGTATATCCAATAACTATTATAGCAGTAGCATTTGCTTGGTGTTTTGGTGATGGAGCAGCAGCGTATTTATCACTATGTCAAGGTATGAATGATACTAAAAATGCTCATAAATCAATAGGAAATAGTATATTAGTAACATTTATTATAAGTATTATATTTCTTATATTAGGTTTCATTTTTAAAGACCAATTGTTATATTTATTTGGTGCGAGTGATAAAAGTATAGATTTAGCAAGAGATTATTATGTAATAATACTATCAGCAATTCCAATTTATATGCTTGGAAATAGTATGAATGCTGTAATACGTGCGGATGGCTCACCAGGCTATTCGATGGCAGCAACTGCAAGTGGTGCGATAGTTAATATTATTTTAGACCCAATATTTATATTTGGATTAAATTTAGGAATTAAAGGCGCTGCATTTGCAACAATTATAGGGCAGTTCATAACACTCATTGTATCTATTATTTATTATACAAAGACAAAGACATTTAAATTAAGTATAGATAGTTTTAAAATGAATTTTAGTGTATTTAAAAATGTAATTAAATTAGGTATATCTACCTTTATAACACAACTTAGTATAGTTATTATATCTTTAGTATGCAATATAATGCTTGCTAAATACGGAGCCTTAAGTAAATATGGAGCAGATATTCCAATAGCAGTAATAGGAATAACAATGAAAGTATTTTCAATAGTTATAAATATTATAGTTGGAATTATTTTAGGCGCACAACCAATACTTGGATATAATTATGGGGCTAAAAATATTTCACGTGTAAAGGAGACATTTAAAAAAGTAGTAATTGCAACTTTCATAGTAGGTTTAATATCAACATTAATTTTTGAGTTGTGTCCTAGAGTTATTATAAGTGTATTTGGTACAAGTGATGAATTATATATGGAGTTTGCAGAACTTACATTTAGAATATTTTTAATGTTGGTAACACTCACTTGTTTAATTAAAATGTGTTCAATATTTTTTCAAGCAGTTGGAGAACCGCTTAAGGCTGCTTTAGTCTCACTTGCAAGAGATATAGTGTTTTTTGTCCCACTTGTTATAATACTACCTAACTATATGGGAATTAAGGGAACACTACTCGCTGCTCCTATAGCAGATTTACTTGGAATTATTGTAACTACTATATTAGTATTAAGATTCTTTAAACTCACTTTAAAAGAAAAAACAAGTAGTAAAGAAAATATTTATCTTAAAAATTCTAAGCCGGGTGTTATTATAACAATATCAAGAACTCATGGTAGTCAAGGAAAAGCTATTGGAGAAATGATTGCTAAAAGGTTAAATATTCCATACTACTATAAAGAAATGACTGCTTTAGCAGCAAAAGAAAGTGGTTTAGATAAAGAGTTTATATCTAATATTAACAGTAATAAAGATATAATGCACGATTTATATTTAACTACATCGCCTGTAAAATATGCAATAGAAGCTCAAGATAAAATAATTAGAATGATAGCTAGTAAAGGGGCGTGTGTAATTGTTGGTAGGGCAGCAGATTATGTACTTAGAAATAATGATAATGTAGTTAAAATATTTATTTACGCCCCTCTTGATTACAGAATAGAAAAAGTAATGGAAATGTATAATGATACGAAAAATAAAGCTAAAAAGAATATAGAAAGATCAGATAAAAATAGAGCAAGTTATTATGAAATGATTTCAGGAGAAAAATGGATGAATCCATCTAATTATGATTTATGTATAGATTCAAGTATAGGTAAAGAAAAAACTGCTGAGATTATTTTAGATTATGTTAAAAAAATAACTAGAAAATAAATTACTATCGATAAATGATAGTTTTTTCTTTGTTGCAATTAAAATCTTTAATTGTTATAATAGTATACAAGGTGATAGTATGACTTTATTTGACTATGCTGATAACGATGATTTTAAACCGTTAGCAGAAAAAGCAAGACCTAAAACTTTAGATGATTTTGTTGGACAGGAAGATATAGTAGGTAAAAATTCACTTCTTAGAAAAACTATAGAAAATGATAATATTTCATCTATGATATTTTACGGGCCTCCGGGTGTTGGGAAGACAACTCTTGCAAAAATAATTGCTAATAAAACCTCTTCTGACTTTAACCAAATAAGTGCGGTTGAAAGTGGAGTAAAAGATATTAAACAAGTAGAAGAGATTGCAAAGATGAATAAACTAAATAATAAAAGAACAATCTTATTTATAGATGAAATTCATAGATTTAATAAATCACAACAAGATACACTTCTTCCTTATGTAGAAAAAGGAGATATTGTTTTAATAGGTGCGACTACTGAAAACCCTTCTTTTGAGGTGAATTCTGCCTTACTTTCTAGGAGTAAAGTATATGTTCTTCATGAACTTACATTTGATAATTTAAAAACAATATTAGATAAGACATTAAAGGAATTTTATCCAAAAATACAAATTGATGAAGAAGCAAAAGCTTCGATAATTAATTCCTCTAGTGGAGATGCTAGAAGTTTACTTAACACACTTGAGAATGTAATTAAGTGTTTGCCAAAAAATAAAAATAAAATTACAAAAGAACTATTAGAAAAAATAATGAGTGAAAAAACATTTATTTATGATAAGAATGGTGAAGAACACTATAATTTAATAAGCGCACTACACAAATCTATGAGAAATAGTGATGTAGACGCCTCACTTTATTATTTAGCGCGTATGCTTGAAGCAGGGGAAGATCCACTTTATATTGCAAGGAGACTTATTAGATTTTCATCTGAAGATATAGGACTTGCAAACCCATCTGCTTTGGTGCAAGCAACATCTACTTTTAATGCTTGTAAATATATAGGATACCCAGAGTGTAATGTTAATTTAGCCCAAGCTGTAGTTTATTTAGCGATTTCTCCAAAGTCAAATTCACTTTATACTGCTTATGAGAGTGCAAAAGATGTAGCTAAGAAAACTAATGAGTTAAAAGTTCCAAATAGATTAAGGAATGCGGTTACAAAATTAGATAAAGAAATGGGATATGGAGATGGGTATGAATACTCTCAAAATTATAGATATAAAATGACTGATATGGATTGCTTGCCTGACAATTTAATAGGTACAAAGTTTTATTTTCCAAGTGATTTTGGTAGTGAGAAAAATGTAAAAGCTAGACTTGAACAAATTAGTAAAATTAAAGAGACTATTAGATGTGAGAAGTAATAGTGGTGTCAGTTACTCTAATTTTTTGAGTAACTTATACAGATGGTATAAAAAAATTTTAAAAAATATCGAAAAAATATTTACAAACGTATGTTTTAATGATAAAATTTGATTAGTTAGTGAATAAAGGGGGAATTAAGAATGAAAGAACTAATTGAAAACACTACTAAAACATTTGAAAGCATTAAACATATTGATGAAAATGGTACTGAATTTTGGTATGCAAGAGAATTAATGCAAGCGCTTGGATATAATAAATGGGAAAATTTTGAAAAGGTAATATTGAAGGCAAAAAATGCTTGTGAGAACAGTAATATCAATTTATCTGACCATTTTGCCGACGTCAGGAAAATGGTATCTATAGGTTCAAATGCAAAGAGAAAACAGAATGATTATAAACTTACAAGATATGCTTGTTATTTAATTGCGCAAAATGGAGACAGTAGGAAATCTGTGATTGCGCTTGCTCAAACATATTTTGCTATTCAGACAAGAAAACAAGAAGTTAGTGAAAAAGAATACAGTACATTAACTGAGGATGAAAAAAGGTTTTATCAAAGAAACTTAACCAAAAAAGGCAATTACTCTCTCAATCAAACGGCTAAAAATGCAGGAGTTAAAAATTTTGACCAATTTCATAACTCTGGATATAAAGGTTTATATAATGGTGAAACCGCAGATGACATTGCTAAAAGAAAAGGATTAAGGTATAGAGAAGATATTTTAGATAATATGGGAAGTGTAGAACTTGCAGCAAATTTATTCCGTATTACACAAACTGAGTCTAAGTTAAAAATGGAAAATATAAAAACCGAAAAAGAAGCAAACCAAGCTCATTATATAGTAGGTAAAAATATCAGGGAAGTTATAAAGAAGAATGGTGGGATAATGCCTGAAGAATTGCCTACACCTAAAAAGAGTTTGAAAGAATTAGAAAAAGATAGAAAACTTATAGAAAGCAATATGAACTAAAAAAGATGTTAATATCTTTTTTTAGATATAAGTGCTTTAGTTTTAACTATATTGTATGATAATGAGGATTTTTGGTTGACTCAAAAAACTATGGTAGAGTTATTTAATGTTAAGCTTGGTACAATTAGTTATAATTTAAATGAAATATATGAATCAAGAGAATTGGAAAAAATTCAACTAATCGAAAATTTAGACAAGTTCAGTAAGAAGTAAATCGTAATGTTGAAAGATAGTATAATTGTTATAGTTTAGATAACATTATTACAGTGGCTATCGAGTTAATTAAAAAAAGCAACTGATTTTAAAATATAACTAGAAAGGTTCTGTTTAAAAAATATAATATTACGCATAATTAATAATGTAAATTTATTTGCATCAAATATATTGTTAATTGCATCATTTTATGTTATAATGATGCAAATGGAAGGAGAATGATGCAATTTGAGAAGATTTAATTTAATGGAAGAATATAATGGTATCATATCTAACAGTAATATTATTAATTTAATAAGTAAAATCCATGAATATAAAGGAAAACAATCATATTTGTTGGATACTAAAAAAGACACTTTAGATACTTTATTAAAAGTTGCTAAAATCCAAAGTACTTCTTCTTCAAATAAAATTGAAGGTATTTATACTACTAATAAAAGAATTAGCGAAATTGTAAATCAAAAGTTAGAACCTAAAAACAGGAATGAGGAAGAAATCGCTGGTTATAGAGATGTATTATCTTTAATCCATGAGAATTACAACTTTATTGATATTACTCAAAATACAATATTACAATTACACAGAGATTTATATAAATATACAGGTTATAATTATGGCGGCAAATTTAAGAATTCTCAAAACTATATTGAAGAAGAAAATGAAAAAGGAGAAAAGAAAATAAGATTTACACCTCTATCTCCTGTTGAAACACCAATTGCAATTGAAGATTTATGTAAAAATTATAATGAATTAGTCAATAATGAATTATGTGATTTACTAGTACTAATTCCGATATTTATATTAGATTTTATATCTATACATCCATTTAATGATGGTAATGGAAGAATGAGTAGATTACTTACTTTATTATTACTATATAAAGCAGATTATGTTGTAGGGAAATATATTAGTATTGAAAAAATTATCGAAGAAACAAAAGATAGTTATTATGATACTTTAGAAAAAAGTTCAGTAAAATGGCATGATAATGAGAATGATTATTCATATTTTGTAGAATACTATTTGGGAATAATATTAAATGCTTATAAAGAATTTGATACAAGAATAAATATTGCTGAAAATAAAAAAATAACTGCTTATGATAGAATTATAGATATATTTAAGGATAATATTATACCAATAGATAAAGCATTTATTATGAATAAGTGTCTTGATTTAAGTGAGACTACAATTGAAAGAGTATTAAATAAATTACTTAAAGAAGATAAAATTGTCAAAATCTCTGGTGGAAGATATACAAAATATAAATGGAATAATTAAATAAGTAGAACAGTTGAAATTATGAAGAAGAGCTGTTCATAAACAAAAAAAGATGTTAATATCTTTTTTTTAACACCCTTTTTTCAATAAAACTAACTATATAATACATTATTGCTGCAACAATACAAAGTATAAATATACCACTTATAACTAGACTTAAATTAAATACTTGAGAACCATAAAGTATTAAATAACCAATACCTTTTTTAGATACAAGGAACTCACCCATAATAACACCTATTAAAGACATACTTACATTTATTTTTAACGCACTTATTATAGTATTTAAACTATTTGGAAGTATTAATTTAAAAAATAATTGATACTTACTTGCCCCAAGAGATTTCATGAGCTTAATCTTATTTGCATTAACACTATTAAACCCTTCATATACATTTATAATAGTAATTATAAGAGATATAAGTAGTGCCATAAATATAATTGACTTAATACCCGCACCAAACCAAATAATAATCATAGGACCAAGTGCTACTTTAGGAAGACTATTTAATATAGTTAAGTATGGTTCAATTATTTTTTGTATCCTTTTCCTCCACCACAATAAAGATGCGATAAATGTACCTAAAATAGTTGCTACACTAAAACTTATTATAGTCTCATAAACTGTAACCCATATGTGACTAAATAAATTTTTATTTTTGTATAAACCAACTATAGTTTCAAATATTTTTTTAGGACTTGAAAAGATAAAAGTATTTATTATATTTAAATCAGCAAGTACTTGCCATATAATTAAAAAGAAAATAAAAATTGCTAACTGACTTATTGTTACAATTAGTTTTTCTCGTTTTAATTTTTTTAAAAATTTAATATGTTCTAAACTATACATGGAAATCAATATCCTTCCAAATCTTATCATAGTAATATGAAAAATTCTTATCTTTTCTGTTATTTATAGGTGTGGATTTGTTTTCTAATTCTATATTATAAATACTTTTTATTCTAGCAGGTCTATCAGATAAAACTATAACTTTATCACACATACTTATCGCTTCAGCTATATCATGAGTTACCATTATCATAGTCTTTTTTTCTTTCCTAAGAATGTTATATATATCATCTGATATAGCAAGTCTGCTTTGATAATCTAATGCAGAAAATGGTTCATCAAGTAAAAGTAAATTAGGATTAGTGGCGAGTGTCCTAATAAGTGCGACTCTCTGTCTCATGCCTCCAGATAAATTATCTGGATAACTATATATAAAGTCTTTAAGTCCATAAGTTGTAAGCAAGTTAATAACTCGCATTTTAGATTCTTCATTTAAAGTTTTATTAATTTCAAGTCCAAGTAAACAATTATCTAAAATATTTCTCCATTCAAATAAGGAATCCTGTTGTAACATATATCCTATTTTGGTATTACCATTAAATTTAATCTCTCCACCTGATTTTTCTTCGAGTCCACAAAGTACAGAAAGAATAGTTGATTTACCACATCCACTAGGACCTACTATTGCGATAAAATCTCCGTCATTTACATCAAATGAGAAATCTTCTACTGCAAGTGTTTCCTGTGTCTTAGTATGATATATTTTTTTTAAATTTTTAATTTCTAAAACATTTTTCATGAGATTCCTCCTCACTAATTTATATTATGAAAGAGTATTTTTTTTGTTAATAACAATGACATATATTTAAAGAAAAATTAAGTATAAGTATATAAAAAAACTCTCAAAACTAAAGAGGGTTTCTTTGAAAAAAATAATAAAGTTTCTTAAATTTATTAGATATGTTTGATAATTTAAGTAATATAGATAAAATAAGACTCGCCATATATATTTTAGAAAATAAA
>CANRDA010000013.1 GCA_947629285.1 uncultured Bacilli bacterium | reverse complement strand
GTAGGATGCTTAATAAAGAGCTTGCAGATTTAAGACAAAGGTATCAAGATGAAAAAGATAATACAATCAAAGAAAGAATAAGACAAGATTATGAATCTTTGGAATCTTTTACGAGTGAACTTGCTGCAAGTCAATCAAAAGTATATGATTTTCAAATGCATGTTATGATTACTGCAGATAGTCAAGAGGAATTGGATGCTAAGAAGGTACAAGTAAAAAATTATCTTGAAGCTATGGAGCTTAGGGCAATTCCATTACGTTTTGAACAGGATAAAGTTTTAAAATCTATACTTCCTATATATGGTAAACAAGATATTGAAGATAGAATTGGTACTCCTATTCCATCTCCATCAATTGCTGCTATGTATCCTTTTATATTTGATAGTATAAAAGACCCAGGTTTATCTACTTTACTTGGAATAGATTTTTCTGGAGGAGTAATTTTATTCAATCAATTTTTATATCAAATAAAGAAGGAACACAATCGTAATAATGCAAATATGATTATACTAGGTACTTCTGGAAGTGGTAAATCCACTGCTGCTAAATTACTTTTAAGAAGTCATATTAGAAATAATAATCAGATTGTTGTAATAGACCCTGAAGGCGAACTTGAAGAAATGACTAAAAATTTTGATGGAGATTTTATTAGTCTTGGCAAGGGTGGAGTATTTGGAATGATTAATCCACTTGAAGTTATAATGGATGCCGATGAAGAAGAAATGAAACAGGGACTTGGGTATACAGTATTTACACGTACTTTACAAACTATAAAAGCATTTTTAAAGTATTATGATCCAAGTATTACTGAGGATGTTGTTAATATGTTTAGTGAAGTTGTTCAAGAAACATATAAAAGATTTGGTATAGATTTTGAATCTGATTTTACTAAATATAAGTCTGAAGATTATCCAACTTTTAAAGATGTATATGCTACTATAAAGGGAAGACTTTTATCTATGCCTGATAAAACTCAAGAAAAAGATGTTTTAGAAAAATTAGAGATAAAAATAAGACCTATAGTTAAGGAATTAAGATATTATTTTGATGGACATACTACTATTAAGCCAAAAAGCAATTTTGTAGTATTTAATATACGTGAAATAATGAATGCTGATACAAATATAAGAAATGCTTTATTCTTTAATATTCTTAAATATGCATGGGGTCTAACTTTGGATAGTTCAATTAATACTGTAATGATGGTAGATGAGGCTCATGTACTTTTGAGTGGTGGTAATATTTTGGGAGCTGATTTCTTAGCTCAAATTCAAAGAAGGGCAAGAAAATATAATACAGGAACAATCATTATAACTCAGCAACCTACTGATTTTAGTGATTCTAGTGTTATCACACAAGGTAAGGCAATATTTGATAATGCTTCTTACTATTTAGTAATGGGTCTAAAAAAACAAGCAGTAGATGATTTATCTAAATTAATAGATTTAAATGATAATGAAAAAGAAAGTATAAAACAATATTCTCAAGGTGAGGCACTCTTTGTATGTGGCTCTAGGAGAATGAGAATAAATGTAATAGTATCAGATGAAGAGTTAGAATCATTTGGTAGTGGTGGTGGATTATAAAAAAGAGGTGATTAGATGAGTCAAAAATTTGAATCTGAGGTTATTAAAAATCAGATGGAGAATTATATAGCTGGTGGAGGTAATACATTAGCTCCAGAGTATATTGATATGCAACAAAGGTTAGAAGATGCTTTAAAAAAAGAAAACGATTTGGCTCATTCTAATCCTAATTTATATAATCAACAACTTTTAAATCAAAGGAAAAATGATTCATTAGATAATCCAAATAGAAATAATGAAATATCTAATAAAAAATTAAATGATAAGTTAAATAGTGATGACGGTAGAGTTAGATATTTAATGGGATTACCGTCAAAAAAAGAAAAAAAGGAAGAACCCAAAGGTAAGGGTATACAAACTTCAAATCAAGAGTTATTAAATAAATTTAACAATCCTAAGAATAATAGTGATTTGAAGAAAAGACTTGCCTCACGAGCACTCAATTCTGTAGGTGTACCTAAACCTGCCACTGATAGATTAGTTGATGCATCAAATAAAAAAGTTAAAGATCCAAATGGTAAAGGTTTAATTGGAGGTCTTGGTGCGGGTATTTTAGGTGAAAATCAACAAAGAGAAACTAAGGATGCGGCATCAGATGGAGGAGCAGAGAGCTTTAAAGTAACACTTAAATTTTTAAAAACAGCCTTGATTGTGTTTATTCCTGTTTTTTGTATTATAATATTTATGAATTTAATTGTATCATCTTCAAGTCTTATTAGAACTGTTGTAGGATTAGAATTTTCCAATGATTTACTTGATTCGAAAGCAAATGATACATTAAAAGAAAAAATAAATGAAAATAATGATATTGATGAAGATATCGAGGAAGAATTTGAAGATGATAATGACTTAAGTATAGCTTCGTATACTTTAAATTCATTCGCATTAAGTAAATTAAATAATTATTCACTTATATTAGCAAATGTAGATGGCATGAATAATAAAGAAATTACTTTAGATGACTTAGAGGATTTTTATCCTGGAGTTACTAGTTTAAGTAAAAATTATGATTCAAATATGGTTTACTATTTTTTTCTAAAAATGTATAATTTATATTATACTTATTATAATGAATATAAAGTTCAAATTGATTTACCTCTTCTTATGTCTACTCTTATAATACAATCTGATGATATGAATGAAATATTTAAATCTAATTTACGTAGTTCAGATAGAAAAGATAATGGTAGAGAAGAGTATGAAGAGTTTAAATACGACTATTCTTGGGAAGGTTATAATACTACTAAGAATAATGGTCCTGATGATATGGCCTTACTTGTTCATAATATGGTTTCTAGGGTAGATAATAGTGAATGTTCTCAAAATAATTTAGCTAATGATGGAAATTGTTATAAAATAGATAGAGATAAGTATAGGGAATATCTTCCTGAATTCATTAATCAAAAATATTATAACTCTAGTAAAGAATTGAGTGATTCACAGATTTTTTCTAAAATTATTCAAATATATGAAATGAGACAACAATATATAGATTTTGTAGGAGATTATGAAGAAGAGACTATAGTAATTCATCAGTCAACTTCTGATTCATATTGGTGGCCTATAGGTAGTAGCGAAACTACTGTAGTAAATGGTAAAACATTTGCAACTGGCACACCAGAGACCGTTACTATTACCTCTAATTTTGATTATAGAGTAGACCCATTTGGAAGAGGTAGTATTGACTTTCACTCAGGATTAGACATAGCAGGAGGAAGTGGGTTAAATAGTGTTAATATTATTGCTGCACGCGATGGTATAGTAGTATATCCTACTGCTGATGTTTCAAACGATTGTCCATCTTCAAATGTTTTATCACTTTGTGGTGGTGGATATGGGAATCATGTCATTATCCAACACAGTGATGGTAATTATACTTTATATGCACACATGTATGAAGGTTCAATTACTGTAAAGGCAGGAGATAGTGTACAGCAAGGACAAGTCATTGGAAAAATGGGTAGTAGTGGTCAATCTACAGGACCACATTTACACTTTGAAGTTAGAATAGGTAATAATATGCAAAGTGCAGCTGTAAATCCTTTGGATTATATTTCAGCGGAATTACCACGTGTAGTTCTTTCAAACAGCGATGGTGGTGAATTTGCCAAGTGGTTGTATAACCTTGAAGGTTCTACTCCAATAGATGGTGATTATTATATTGTAAAAGATATTGGTGATGGTGTTAGGTCAGTAGGCTCAGGTGTTACTTTAGAATATAATATTGATTTATTCGCCGCCCATGGAATAAATGTTGACGATTATCCAATTGATAGTAGGCTTCCGATAGAATTAGTAGACCAAATTAAATTAGAGATAATTTCACGTGATAGAGATGAAATTAAGATGCTTCTTTCTAATTCATCATTAAAATTAGAAGAATATCAAATTGATGCTTTACTCTCACAGCAATATAATATTGGTGATGTTTTTGCAAATTGGGATTCATTTGTTTCTGCATATAAAAAATATGGAAATACTCAGGAATTTTATGAGAATTGGTTTTTTAGAGCAATAATGAAAGGTACGCAATTTGAAGCAGGTTTAACTAAAAGGCGTCAAGCAGAATGGATTTTATTTCATACTGGTGAATATGTATACGATGTATACTGAGAGTTAGGAGATGTTTATGAAAGATAGAACTAAGTTATTTGCAATTATTTTAGTTATTGTAACTATATTAGTAGTTGTTTTGACATATATATTTTCTAATAATGATAAAAAAGATGAAAACAGAATTAATATTGTAACAAATTATAGTAATTTTTATACTGTTAATTCGTGTCTTTATAGAACTATAACTTATATTTCAAATAAAGATAGTAAGAATTTACTGCTTTTAATAAATCCAAGCTATGCTAAAAAAAATAATATTAATGAAAGTAATGTAGTTAGTTTATTTAATGATATACCAGCAAATTCTTCATTTGCTTCTAAGAAAATGTATTATGAAGAGATATCTAAAAATATTATTAAATACTATGTTTATGGTGTTGTTATTGAAGATAATTTATATGAAGATTTTGAGGTTAGAGATAAAGTATCTTATCCAATGTACTTTATAGTATATATAAATAGAGATAAAGGAATATTTTCAATAGAACCTTATTCTGGTGAATTATTTATAAATGGTGATAAAAATGAAGAGTAAATCAATTAAGACTGCAATTATAGTAGTTATATCGGTTATATTACTTGCTTTAATTTATACTGTGTTAAATAAGATATTTAACGATGGTTCAAATAAATATAACGATTATTTAAAAGATTATGAAGTTAATGAATATATTCCTGTATATATATCTGATGAAGCTATGGCGAAAATTTATTTAAAAGAATATATAGATACTATGTATACAAATGTTGAAGTAGCTTATAATTTACTTGATGAAGAATATAGAAATAAAAAATTTGGTAGTTTAGATGAATTTAAAAATTATGTAAATAGTTTAAATTTACAAGTTCCTGTAATGGATAAATATTATTTGCATGATAGTGATGGATATGAAATTTTTGGTGTTTATACTAAAGATAATAGATTTTACGCATTTAAAACAAAAGGTGTAATGCAATATTCTGTTTATTTAGATGATTATACAGTAGAAATATGGTGATAAAATGAGATTAAGATTTAGAGCTGATGCAAAAGATGTGTTAATATTTTGCATGTTTGCTGTATTATGGTTAATAATTGTTGCTTTAGCTGTTGCTAATGTGTCTGCTTTTATAAATGAGGAACCATTTACAATTAATTTCTTTATAGGATTTAGTTATAAAAATATAGCTGCTACTATACTGTTTTTCTTAGCAGGATTAGCAGCCGCTTTTGCAGGGGTTAAATCAGTATTTATAGAAAAAGAAGATTCTACAGGTATTGGATTATCTATAGGTCAAAAAAAAGAAAAAAATTATGCTAGATGGGCAAAAGATAAAGAAATAGAAAAAGGTTTAGACGTTAAAGCAGTAGACCCATTAGCTGCAAAAGCTGATGCAGCTGGTATACCACTTAAAATGACTCCAAAAAAAGTATGGGTAGATAATGGTGGATATCACAATATAGTAATAGGTTCTACTGGAGCTGGAAAAACTCAAACGACTGTTCTTCCAATGGTTAATTTACTTGCAAAACACGATGAATCTATGATAATAACTGACCCTAAAGGTGAAATTTATGAAAATACAGCTAATTATTTAAAAAGCTTAGGATATAATATAGTACTTTTAAATTTCCGTGACCCACAACAGGGTAATGCATGGAATCCGATGTATTTGCCATATTCGTTATACAAGGATGGAAATATAGATAAATCTGTTGAGTTATTAGAAGACCTTGCTGCAAATATTCTTCATGACCCAAGTGCAAAAGGTCAAGACCCATTTTGGGAAAATACTTCTGCAGATTATTTCGCTGGTCTTGCTTGTGCACTTTTTGAAGATGCTAATACTGATGAGATTAATTTAAATAGTATAAGTTTAATGACTACTGTTGGTGAGGAAAAGTTAGCTAATACTACATATATAAAAGATTACTTTAGTTATAAAGACCCAGGTGGAACTGCATATACTAAAGCGTCTTCAACTTTAATGGCACCTTCTGAAACTAAAGGTAGTATATTATCAGTTTTTAAACAAAAAATTCAATTATTCGCATCACGTGCTAATCTATCTGAGATGCTTTCTAATAATGATTTTGATATGCGTGATATAGGTAAAAAAAAGACAGCTGTTTTTATAGTTATACAAGATGAAAAAACAACATATCATTCACTTGTTACAATATTTTTGAAACAGTGTTATGAAACATTAATTTCAGTTGCTCAAGAATCAGGTGGAAAATTACCTCATAGAACAAACTTTATACTTGATGAGTTTGCAAATATGCCACCTTTAAAAGACGTTACTACTATGGTAACAGCTGCACGTTCAAGAAATATAAGATTTACTTTTATAATACAAAACTTTGCTCAATTATATGAAGTTTATGGTAAGGAAAATGGTGAAACTATTAAGGGTAACTGTGGTAATATAGTATATCTTATAAGCACAGAGTTATCTGCACTTGAAGAAATAAGCAAAATGTGTGGTGAGGTTAAGTCAAAAGAAAAAGATAAAACAGCATCCACACCGCTTGTTACTGTAAGTGACTTACAAAGACTTAGTCAATGGGAAACAATTATATTAAGACTTAGAACTATGCCATTTAAAACAAAGTTAACTCCTAATTTTAAAATGAATTGGGGTCATAATTTTCCTAAAGCATCATATCCAAATAGAGAAAAAAATCCAGTTAAAACATTTGATTTAAAAAGTTTTGTGAATAAAAAAAGAGAAGAAAAAATAAATAATATGTTAAATAGTGATTCTACTCCTAATCCACTTGAAATGAATGCTGCATTTAATCCATTTATGAATCCAAAAAAATCAAACGATGGTGGGAATGGATTTAATGTAGATGATTTAGTAAAAAGAATAGATGCAAAAATTGCAGAATTAGAAGAAGAGGAGCGTCAAGAAAAGGCTAAGTTGGAACAGGAAAACAAGCCTAACCGTGAGGTAAATAAAAATGAAGAACCAAAAGAAAGTAATCCTGAACCAATTAATGGAATAACCGATGACCAATTCTTTGATGACTTTTTCTCAGATGAATAATTAAACTATTAACCTTTATAAAAACCACCCTTTATCATATAATGTAGTAGGGTGGTTATTTATGTTTGAAAGTATTAAGGCATCAGATTTAAAACATTTAGATTATATAAATTTAATCGATATAAGAAGTATAGAAAAATATAATAATAGACATATAAAAAATGCAGTTAATATACCTATGGAAAAATTATTAATAAAGCCTGATTTTTATATGAATAAGCATGAAAAATATTATATATATTGTCAAAAAGGTATACAAAGTAGAAAACTATGTCAAATACTCTCAAGTAATGGATTTAATGTAGTTAATGTTACAGGAGGATATGAGTCATGGATATTAAATGAATAAGATAATTTATTTATCTTATTTTTTTAAAAATATGTTATAATTATATAGGTGATAGTAATGGAATATGTTTTACTTATTTTATTAATTATAATACTTATTTTACTTATTGTTATACTACTTAGAAAAAATAATAGTGGTACAGAGGATAAAGTAAATAAATTAGAAATAAGTTTAATTAAAGAAATTGGGGATTTTAAAACTGATTTCACACGCAGTATAACAAATGATTTCAATAACCAAACTGAAAGACTAGATAATAGGCTTAGATTAATAAATGATAAAGTTAATGAAAGATTAGATGAAAATTTTGAAAAAACCAATAAAACTTTTACTAATGTTCTTGAGAGATTATCTAAAATAGATGAAGCTCAAAAGAAGATAGATACATTGTCAGGAGATATAGTATCTCTTCAAAGTGTATTGACTGATAAGAAAACTAGAGGTATATTTGGTGAAGTAAATTTGGAGCACATTTTATCAAATGTTTTTGGTATAAATAATACTAAGATATATGAATTACAATATACTTTTAATAATGGAGCAATAGCTGATGCAGTTTTATTTACACCTGAGCCTCTAGGTACAATCGCAATAGATTCAAAATTTCCTTTAGAGCACTATCAAATAATGGTAGATAAAAATAATAGTAAAGAGGTAAGGAATCAAGCTGAGAAACTTTTTAAAATTGATATGAAAAAGCATATAGATGCTATAAGCAGTAAATATATAATACCTGGTGTTACTAGTAATCAAGCAATACTCTTTTTACCAGCTGAAGCTATATTTGCAGAAGTTAATGCTTATCATACTGAATTATTAGAATATGCATATAAGAAAAGAATTTGGATAACAAGTCCTACAACTCTTATAAGTACATTAACCACAATTCAAGTAATACTAAAAAATATAGAAAGAGATAAATATGCAAAGGTTATTCATAATGAACTTAGACTTTTAGATGATGAATTTAAAAGATATAAAGATAGATGGGATAAACTATATAGAAGTATTGAAACAGTAAGTAAAGATGTAAAAGATATACATACAACGACTGAAAAGATTACTAAAAGATTTGATAGTATCAATCAAGTAGAAATAGGAGAGATAGATGTTAAAGAAAACTAATATATTATTAATATTAACTGCAATAATAGTAAGTTTATATTTTGTTATAACAAGAGATAATGAAATAGGTTTGATTTTAAAAGATGTTACAATTTTAATAACTATAACAGGTGTTTATATATTAGAAAAAATATTTAAAATAAAAATAAATGATGGATTGAAATTTGTATACGTATTATTTATTTTTATGGCACATTTCTTAGGGGCTATTTGTGAACTTTATAATAGCATTTATTGGTTTGATAAATTTACACATTTTGCCTCTGGTATACTAACTACTTTTATAGCAATTTATATAATAGTAAAAAATAAGAAGAATAATAGTTTATTTTATAATATATTATTTATGATATCATTTTCTTTAGCAATAGCTGCTTGCTGGGAAATATTTGAATATTTATCTAGTTATTACTTAAATGTAGATCCACAAAAAGTATTAGAAACTGGTGTGTCAGATACAATGGGAGATATTATAGTAGCATTTTTAGGTGCGATACTTGTATCTGTTTGTTATTATTTTGAACACACATCTAAGAATAACTTATTAATAAAAAAATTTGAAAAAATGGTGTGAAGATATTGAAAATATTAATATAAATAGGTTATAATATTATTATAGTGATGGTGATATATATGTACAAGAAAACATTAATGTTGTTAAGTTTTATTGCTTTGTTATTTATAGGTGCAGTATCGGTAAGAGCTTATGAATGTGAGTATAAAAATGATAATTATGAAATAACTATAAATTATGATGAAGAAACAGGGAAAGCAAGTTTAGTTAGTTTAGGAAATGGTTATGGTTATAATAAAAATGACCTTGAAAAATATAATATTACCGATGATATTCATATGGGTTTATGTCCAGATTATTTGATAGTAGATAAGATTAGTCATGCTGATGAAGGAGATTCAATTAAATTTTGTTCGACAGAATCAGATTCAGATTGTTCTTATAGTTTTTGGTCGGGTGGTACAATAGATGCTATTCCTTATATAGGTGAAAGGGATACATTTAATAAATCTTGTCCACAGACGGGTAAATTAAAATTAAATTTTCAAAATGCAATTGATGAATATTCAGCATGTGAAGATGCTGTCTGTAAATCAAAAAAAATTAGTGATGTAAATAGCAGTGAAGATACATTAAAAAACTATTGTAAAAATATAGTGTCTAGTTATACACACGGAAATACTGATGAAGAAAAATGTATGAAGGAATGCTTTGCAATAGATGATGTTATTAAAACATCTAAGATAAATGCAGGTATAGAAAATTATGGAACAAGCTCTTGTGGTTTCTCAGATAAATTATTAGCTTTTATAAGTAATATAATGAGATGGATGAAATATATATTGCCAGCAATTGTAATATTACTTGGAATAATAGATTTTATTAAAGCAATCGCAGCTTCAAAAGATGATGAAATGAAAAAAGCTCAGGGAAGATTTATAAAAAGGTTAATTGCTGCAGCTTTAGTATTCATAATACCTTTGATAATAGAATTTGTTTTAGATATAATGGGATTTGGATATAATTCTTGTGATATATTCTAATCCTTTTTCTTTACTTATATTTACACATTCTAAAAAAAAATAAATAAAACTATTGAAACAATTATGCAAAATAATTTATAATATAATTGGTGATAATATGGAAGACAAAATATTAAACATATTAGGTAGTGAGGATAGAGCTTTTGGTGTGACAGAACTTGAGTCTTTGCTTGGTATAAATACTGTTGATGGATTAAAAGATTTATTAAAAGAATTAAATAGACTTGAAAATGAATATAAGATTTATAGGACTAAAAAAGAAAAGTATATGTTATTCGATAAAAGTAATTTAAAAGTTGGTAAACTTCTTGGTACTAAAAAAGGCTATGCTTTTGTAGATATTGATGGTGATGAGGATGTATTCATTAAAGAAGATAACCTTAATGGAGCTATTGATGGTGACCAAGTAATAGTAGAAATAACTTCTAAAAAAGGTCTTAAATTGGAAGGTAGAATAGTTAAGGTAACGATTAGAAAGACTAAACAATTTGTTGGGAAAGTATATTATAAAAATAATAAGTGTTTAATAGATTTAGATGATAAAAAGGTAAATATAAACATAATTGTAGACCAAGATAAGACTTTAGGAGCTGTTAGTGGACATAAAGTTATTGTAAGACTATTAGATAGAATAAATAATACAAATTATAGAGGAGCTATTATTAAAATACTTGGGCATGTTGATGACCCTGGGGTTGATATTTTAAGTATTGCTGCAAAGTATGAAATAGAACCTGAATTTCCAAAAGAAGTAAAAGACGAGTTAAAAAATATTCCAAGTGAAGTAAATGAAAGTGAGTATAAAGGTAGGACAGACCTTAGAGAACAAATGATATTTACTATTGATGGTGATGATACTAAGGATATAGATGATGCTGTATCTATAGAAAAGCTACAAAATGGTAATTATAAATTAGGTGTACATATTGCTGATGTAAGTTATTATGTAAAAGAGAATAGTCCTTTAGATAAAGAAGCTTATAAAAGAGGTACTAGTGTATATCTAGCTAATACTGTAATACCGATGTTACCTCATGAGCTATCTAATGGTATTTGTTCATTAAATCCAAATGTAGATAGACTTGCTATTAGTTGTGTGATGGAAATAGATTCTACAGGAGAGGTTGTAGAATATGATATATTTGAAAGTGTTATTAAATCTAAAATACAGATGACTTATAAAAAAGTAAATAGTATATTAGAAAATAATATAGTTCCAAATGGGTATGAACCATATGTTGATAGTCTTAAAATGATGAGTGAACTTGCTAGTATATTAAGGGCTAATAAAGTAAAAAAAGGATATATAGATTTTGACATAGATGAGGCAAAGGTAATAACAAATGAAACTGGAGAAGCTATTGATGTTAAATTAAGAGAGCGTGGAGTTGGTGAGAATTTAATTGAAGATTTTATGATAGCTGCAAATGAAACAGTAGCTCGTCATATAACTTATATGGAATATCCGTTTATATATCGTATTCACGGCGAACCTAGTGAAGAGAAGATTAATAATTTTTTAAATTTTGTAAGTTTGTTAGGACATCCTGTCCATAAAATGAAAAAGATTACTCCTAAGGCAATGCAAGAACTATTAGAGGAATTAAAAGGTGTCAAAGAATATGAGATATTGTCTTCATTACTTTTAAGAAGCATGCAAAAGGCAGTATATGATAAAAATAATATAGGTCATTTTGGACTCGCAAGTAAATGTTATACACATTTTACTTCTCCTATCAGAAGATATCCAGACACAACAGTTCATAGATTACTTAGAACATATTTATTTGATAAAAATGTAAATATGGATGTTATAAAATATTGGGATCAAAAATTAGCTTCAGTCGCACTACACTCATCTGAGCGTGAGCGTGCATCAATAGAGTGTGAACGTGAAGTAGATGATATGAAGATGGCTGAATATATGGAAAAACATATTGGAGAAGAGTTTAAAGGTATAATATCTGGCGTTATGAGTTTTGGTATATTTGTAGAATTAGAAAACAAAATAGAAGGACTAGTAAAAATTGATGATTTATTAGATGATTATTATACATATGATGAAGCTTCTTATTCCCTTATCGGAAATAACAATAAAAGAGGCTATAGATTAGGTGATGAAGTTGAAGTTATAGTAAAATCAGCGAGTAAAATAAATCATACAATAGATTTTATTATTAGGGGGTAGTGTAGTAAATGCAAGAATTTTTTAATATAATTTTAGTCTTTAGCGAAAGAATCAAAGAAAAATTAGCACTTTACAAAATTAGTAATATTAATCCAAATGTAAACGTTAGAATACCTAAACCTATTACTGATAAAAAAAAATTATATGAAAAAGTAAGAAAAAAATACGATGAACGTATATCAAATTTGGTGATTAGATATGTAAAAACTTTAGAGGCAAACAATTTAAATTTTCCAATGTTTTATTCTAATATAAATACATTAAAAATGAAATTATTTAGTGAAAAAGAAAAACAAGAAATAAAAAAAATGAATTGTAGAGGGGCTTATAATACAAAAAATAGCGAATTAAAATTTTTAAATTTTGACTTTGAAGATTACATTGACCATGAGTTACTTCATGCTTCTACTTCAGTATTTGATAAAAAAAATAAGACAGCATATTGTGGATTTCATTTAAAAAATGACACTGTTGATATTGGTGTAGGAATAAATGAGGGGTATACCCAGGTTATAAATGTAAGGTATTTTAATAAAAATTCAAGTGGATATTTATTTGAAAGAGTTGCTGTTAATATTATAGAAGAGTTTCTTGGAGAAAGTGAAATGTTAAAATTGTATTCTTCTTATAATTTAGATGGATTAATCTCAGAGTTGAGTAAATATTTTTATAAAGATAAAGTTGTAAAATTTATTGAAGACTTAGATATAGCTTGCAATTCACACAAAAATAATAATGTAAGTCCTATTGAATTGAAAGCTTCTTTAATTAGAATACAAAATTTTCTATGTGCTGTTTTAGAAAAAAATTTGGATAGGGCTAAAATACCATATCGTCAAATAATGGTTAATATTGAAAAATTTAAATATAACTATGTTAAACTTGTTGAAGCTTATTTAAAATTTGACATTAATAATGTTTCTTTAAGTGAAAATAATTTAGGGTTTAAAAACAGATAGACATAAACTCTTTTTTGTTTTATAATTATTGTGGTGAGATTATGAATAAAAAAAGAAAAATAAAAAAAAGTGTATATTTAATTGTTTTATTATTTATTTTATTATTCGTTGGCATAGTAGTTTTGCAACAAAATCATAATGAAAAAAAAGAAAGTGATAGTAATGTAAATCTACCTACTGTAAGTCAGGAAGAAACTAAAAAAAAGATGTCTTTAATAGCTGTTGGTGATGTTTTAATACATGAAAGTGTTTATAAAGATGCAGAAAATAGTGATGGTACTTATAATTTTCATAAGATGTTTACAGAAGTAGAATCTATAATAAGTAAATATGATTTAAAATTTTGTAATCAAGAATCAACTATTGGAGGAACTGCTCTTGGAATAAGTGGGTATCCTAGTTTTAATTCTCCAGATGAAATAGGAGATGAAATTGTAAATTTAGGGTTTAATCTTATTAGCCTTGCAAATAACCATGCATTGGATAAAGGAATGGATGCTATAAAGTATTCTAATAGCTATTGGAAAACTAAAGATGTAATAACAGCTGGAACTTATTCTAGTATGGATGAGAGAGATAACATAAAAGTATATGAAAAAAATGGAATAAAATATGCATTTTTAGCTTATACAACTCTTTCGAATAAAGCACCCACTAATGACTATATTTTAAATATGTATAGTGCAAGTAAAGCAAAAAAAGATATAGAAAGTGTAAAGGATAAAGTTGACGTTATAATTGTTTCAATGCACTGGGGTGTCGAAGATTCAAATACTGTATCAGAATCACAAAAACAAATAGCAGAGTATTTATCAAGTTTAGGTGTAAATGTAATAATCGGACATCATCCACACGTTGTACAGGAAGTGACTTATGTAGGAGATACATTAGTTATATATTCACTAGGTAATTTTATATCTAATCAATTATCAATAGGTATAAATAATGGAATTGGTTTAATGTATGGTGTAGATATAGTTGTTGAGGATAATAAAGTATCTTTTGAAAATGAGTATAAAGAATTAATACTTGCTTATGCAGAAAATAGTACTAATTTTAAAGTGATACCTTTTTCAAAATTAAATAATGATTTACTTAATAATTATAAGAGTTATGAGACTAAATACATGAATATTGTTAATGGCGGTTAATATGAAAAAATATTTATTTGTGATAAGTTTAATACTTTTGATACCACTTTTATTATTAATAACTTATAGACCAAAGACTACTTTAGAAGAAGAAATTGAAGAACCTAAAATTTCGGAAGTAATCGAACCTGAAGAAAAAAGAATGTCTTTAGTAGCAGTAGGTGATGCTTTAATACATAGTGGTATATATACAGATGCATATATAGGTAATGGAAATTATGATTTTAGTGATATGTTTGAGGAGATAAAACCATTAATTGAAGATTACGATTTAAAATATTATAATCAAGAAACTATCATAGGTGGTAAAGATTTGGGAATATCAAACTATCCAAATTTCAATTCACCTGATGAAATTGGTCAAAATTTAGTTGATATTGGTTTTAACTTAGTAAGTTTAGCTAATAACCATTCAATGGATAAAGGAGAAAGAGGAATACTTTATTCTGTCAATTTTTGGAAAAAGCAAAATATAGTTTTTAGTGGTCAAGCATCTTCATATGAAGAAAGAAATAATATAGTTATATATGAAGTAAATGGAATAAAATATGCATTTATTGCTTATACGGATGGAACTAACGGAATAATTATTCCTAAAGATAAGGAGTATTTGATTAACGTATATTCTAACGAAAAAGCAAAAAAGGATATAGATAGTATTAAAGATAAAGCTGATGTCATAATAGTGTCTATGCATTGGGGAGAAGAGTATTCACATACTCCAACTTTGACTCAAAAAGAGGAGGCTAAATATTTATCAAGTTTAGGTGTAAATTTAATAATAGGTTCGCATCCACATGTTATTCAGCCTATTGATTATATAGATAATACTTTGGTAATATATTCATTGGGTAACTTTATTTCATCACAAAGAACTTTAGGGCTTAATAAAATAATAGGTCTTATGGTTGGAGTAGATATAGTTGTTAAAGATGGTGTGGTATCATTTGAAAATTTAGATTATAAACTTTTATATACATATGATAATAACTATAAAAATTATAAGGTAATACCATTTGAAAATTTAACAGATGAAATTTTAAAAAATTATGAAAAGATAGAACAAGATTATATTAATATAGTAGAAAGTGAGGTAATTTATGATTGAAATTAAAAATAAAAAAGCAACTTTTGATTACTTTATTGAAGAAGAGATTGAATGTGGTATAGTTCTTAAAGGAACTGAAATTAAATCTATTAGAAATGGTTTAGCTAATATAAAAGATTGCTATGCAATAATAAAAGATAATGAAGTGTTTTTACTTAATATGTTTATTGCTAAATATGAGGATGCTAGTATTTTTAATCATGATGAAAGAAGAACTAGAAAGCTTCTATTAAACAAAAATGAAATATTTAAGTTAAAAGAAAAAGTAGAAATAAAAGGGTATACTTTAGTTCCAATAAAGCTATACTTTAAAGGCAATAAAGTTAAAATATTATTGGGACTTTGTAAAGGTAAAAAAAATTATGATAAAAGAGAATCTATAAAAGAAAAGGATATAAAAAGAGAAATAATTAGAACAATTAAAGATAATAATAAGTAATTTAGAAAAAAAACTTGCATTTTTGAAATATTTATTATATACTTATGTTGTGAAATGATAACGGAAGGAGATGCTTTTTAATGAAAATAACGTCAGTCAATGTTCACAAGAAAAATGATGATACTAGAATGAAAGGAATAGCTTCAGTTTTACTAGATGATTGCTTTGTAATCCGCGATATTAGGATAATTGAAGGAAAAGATGGATTGTTTATTGCAATGCCAAGTAGAAAGAATGCTGAAGGGGAATATCACGATATAGCTCACCCAATTAATTCAGAAACAAGAAAAATGTTTGAGGATGCTATATTTGCTGAATATAATAAAGAAGAAGAATAAAATAATTAATTAAAGGAAGATTAAAATTCCTTTTTTTGCTTTTTATGTGAAAATCATGTGAAATTTTCACATTTTTTAAACTTTTTTCAAGAAAAAAAAGGAAATCGAAAAGTTTTGTGGAATGATATATATCATTTTTAGTTTGTATTGAGTAGTTTAAAAATAAAAGAATAAAAGGGAAAAGAATGGAGGTATTATGTTAAAAGAAAAAGAAGAATTTATTTCACTAAAATTTGATTTACTTTTTAAAAAGGTATTCGGAAGTGAAGAAGACTTAATTCCAATAAAAAAGTTACTTAAGGAAGTACTAGGGATAGTACCAAAGGATGTAAAGATATTAAATAGTGAGTTAGTTGGTAGACCATATAAAGATAGAGATGTAAGAGTAGATTTAGTCGTAGAATTAGAAGATGGTACAAAAATAAATGTAGAAGTAAATACCGATGTAATACAAACCTTAATAGAAAGAAATGTATATTATATGTGTAGGAATATGAGTATGGACTTAGCTCCAAAAAGAATATTAGGGAAAATAAATAGACACATACAAATAAACTTAGATTATAGTGGGAAACATGAAAAGTCAATAGAAAGATATGCATTATATGAAGAAGAGACACATAGAAAACTAACAGATATGATAGAAATAATAAGAATAGATATTCCATATTTCAAGGAAGCATGTTATAATAAAGACGTAGGGGAGTTAGATAGTAAGACTAAGTTCTTAGGACTCTTTGGAGCAGAGAGTATAGAAGAAGTAAGAAAGTTATGTAATGGTGATGAGATAATGGAAGATATAGGAAAAAGAATAGATAAATATAATGATGATGAAGATGTAATAGGTTTGTACCACTATAAATATGTAGAAGAGGAAGTAAAGCAGGAACAGCTAGAGGAAGCAACCAAAAAAGGTATTTCTAAAGGAATTAAAGAGGGCATGTCTAAGGGTATTGAAACTACAGCAAAAAATCTACTAAAGGAAAACATAGATATAAACATCATATCAAAAGTAACAGGATTAAGTCAAAAAGAAAT
>CANRDA010000012.1 GCA_947629285.1 uncultured Bacilli bacterium | reverse complement strand
CGATATAGGACTCGAACCTATGACCCCTTGCTTGTAAGGCAAGTGCTCTAACCAACTGAGCTAATCGCCCGAAAAAACGTTGACGTAATTAAATATACCATGCATACTCGATTTTGTCAATACAAATTCAAAGTTTTTTTACGTTTTTAATCACTTTTTATTCTTTTTAACGATTCTTCAATCCATATTGGCAATTTATATTCCAAAGTTTTAAAACCGATTGGGGTTTCTTTTATTTTTTTCCTTTTAATGGCTATTTTCTTTTTATATTCAATATTTTTAATACTTAATTTTAAATGCCCTAATTCCTCATCTACATCTAATATTTCTACATAAATTAAATCTCCAACTTTAACGAAATCACTTATATCTTTCACATAACCATGTGATATTTCTGAAATATGTATTAACCCTGTATAATAATCATCACATGATACGAACGCACCGTAAGGTTCGATTCCCGACACAACACCTCGTATTATTCTTCCTTTCTTTATTTTCGACATAATACCACCTAGTAAAAGTATAACACATTTTAAAGAATAAAAAAAGTATTTACAAATATAAAAGACTATTATATAATACATCTTGATGATTAGTCTGAAAGCAAATTAAAATTTTCATTACTATGTATGCTCTGATTAATTTGAAAGGAATGGGTTAAAATGGACAATACTGAAGAAAAAGTTAAAGAAATTATAGAAAAATTACGACCATTTTTAATAAATGATGGTGGGAATATCGAATTTGTAAAATTAGAAAATGATATTGTTTACATAAAAATGATGGGGGCATGCGCTAATTGCCAAATGATGGATATAACTCTAAGGGATGGAATTGCTTCTGCAATTATGAGTGAAATCCCAGAAATACATGATGTAATAAATATTGATATTGACTAGATGTTCAACCACTCTATTTCTGGGATATTGTATCTTTCTCTTAAATAACTATATATTTGCTTTAAAAATATTTCGTATGAAGTATTTTTTTTTATAATGTTATAAATTTTTTCTTCACTTAACTTCTCCTGAATTATCTCATCATATATATCAAAATAATAAGATGGGTATAATAATCTTGATAGAAATAAAATACTTTCTATATAATTAAAATTTAATCTGTCAAGATAAAAATAAACTTCGCTTATATCCATATTTGAATTTAAATAATTAATTTTAACATACTCTGCAATATCTCTAGTTCTTGAATCTATCATTATATTAACAGGGTTAAAAAATTCACTTAACTGTTCTTTGTAATTTATTCTTTTATGGCAAATATAATAATCAATCTCACTGTCATCAATATAATTAAGTAAACTAATAGCAGATTCTGTCATACCCACGTAATAATTAAAGCTATCTTTAAGTGATTTATATTTAAATGAAAGCTGATTCATTTGATATTCATAATAATCAATCTTTTCCTTCCAAAATTTTTTCCAGTTTAATTCATATTCCCCTCGTATTAATATATCATAATTAACTATTTCATTAATATCAACATTTTTTTCGATATATATATTTTCTTTTATGAGTAAATAAGACTTGTTGCCATAAAAGGTTAAAAGTGATTTATCTTTATTAAGGATAACTTCATGACAATATTTATTGTTATTAATTATTGTTAAATAATTTTTATAAAATTCATTTATATCACCATAAAATGGAACTAACTCGTAGGTTTTTCCGTCTATTTTAAAGATAAAACGGTCATCAACTTTTTTAAAATCATTTACTAATAAATTATAATAGTAATTAATCAAATTTTTCATATTGTTCCTCTACTAATTTTATGCATAAAAATAGGATAATTTAACCTAAATTACCCTATAATATTTTTTATATTATTAATTTTTTCTTCAAGACCTTTTATCTGTTCTTCTAATTGTTGGTTCTTGTCTTGTTCTTCAAAGAATTTTGCCCTATAATCTATTATAACATCACCATCAACGCTTGGTTGAAGTGGAGCCTGTGGTTGTGATTGAACATTAATGTTAGGTACAACTTCATTTACATTTCCAACTGTATTATTTTGAGAAAGTAAAACAAGTTTAAAATTTTCTTCGATAATATGCTTCATCAATTTGAATTTATTTGCACTTACAATTTTTAAATTAACAAGCATATTAATTGGTAAATACTGTATTTCATTACTTACCGTTCCATTCTTTTTATCATCTACAATTTTTGTTATAGAACTTTGAACATTTTTCCATTCAGTAGAGTCAGTAATTTCTAGTCCTAGCATATACCCAGTATCAACAGGACCATTAGGAGTATTTTGAACTTCTTTACAAACTTGAACTAAATATAATTTTACATATTCATTTTCATCGAGCTCTCCTGTTGTATAGATAAAATAATATTTTGAATTGAACACATAAAAAATACCATTTACATTTACTGCTGTGCCATTATTCAAAATTATTTTAGTATTGTCCATAGTATCACCCTTTTATCCTAAAATAATTATAGTCTAATAATTCAAAAAAATCAATAGATACACAAAGATATTTTTTTACTTGCTATAAATTCTACTTTTAGTGTCTATTATTTAAAGAAAAAAAGATATTAATAATAAACATCTTTTAAGTATAACCCGCAAGCGGGTGCGCATATCCCTGCCTTAGTTCTATCTTTAAGTTTTAGTATGTCTATAATATCTTCACTTTTATGCTTACCCTCGCCTATTTCTATTAAAAAACCAACTATATTTCTTACCATATATCTCATAAAACCAGTTCCCAAAATAGATATGGTTATTTGATTTACATTTTTTACATCTCTAATAAGTGAAGTTTGAATGATTGTTCTTGTGTAATCATCTTTCTCTTCATCAATTTTAACAAAAGACCTAAAATCGTGAGTACCCTCTAAATACTTTAAAGCTCGTTCCATCTCAGGTATATCAAGTTTTTTATTGTACTGATAAACATAGTCCTTTTCAATAGGATTATAGGTTCCCATATTTATTTTATATATGTATTCTTTTGCCTTTACATCGAATCTAGCATGGAAGTTATCGCTTACTTCCTTAACTTCTTTAACATATATGTCATCAGGAAGCAGACTGTTTAGGGCACTTTTTAATTTTTCAGGAGTTATATTTGTTGAAATATCAAAGTGTGCACACTGTGAGTATGCATGCACTCCTGCATCGGTCCTACCTGATGCAGAAACGCTAACATTTTTATTTGCATTTATACTTTTTAAAGCACGCTCTAACTCACTTTGTATAGTTTTCATTCTAGGTTGCTTTTGATATCCATTATATTTAGAACCATCGTATGAAAATCTTATAAAATATCTCAAACTAAATCACTTCCTTAAACACACTAACTATAAATAATATTATAAATAGTATTAATAATATTTTTGATTTGATATTACTGTTCTTATTAACATTATAAAAACTTATTTTTAAATTTTCTATTCTTTGATTCATTTTATTTATAGAACAGACTATTACAGGCAAAAAGTAATTTTTTATATTATATTTCCTAACACCACTAAGTTTTTGTGAGTCACTAACGCTTTCAAAAGAGTCCATAAAACATTTTATAAAATATAAAGATAAAACAAAATCTAAAGAAATTTTATAAGTATCTATATTAAATCTTTTAAGTGGATTAATTATTTTGTAAACGCCGTAGTGTATCTCTTTAAAACTAGTATTTAAAAGATAGATTTTTACAAGAATTAAGATAAGTAAAATTTTATATAACAAAACTAAATTAAATAAGATATTATATTTCCTTAAAACAATTATATATATAATTAGGTAAATTAACAATAGTGGTATAACTTTTTTTAATGACTTTACATATATTTTTATATTCTTATCAGTTATTAATAAAAGTATTAGCGTGAGTGTGGTAATAAATAAAATTAAGTATATAGATTTAGCAGTAATCAAACATAAACAAATTATTATTAGTATTAAAAGCCTTTCTAAAGGTGTAACCTTTTTTATAAAATTATTTTTTATATCAAACATTTCTATATATATCCTTTATTAAATCGTTTATGTTATCTCTATACATTAATTTAATATTCTTTTTATCCAATACTACTTTTCTAAACTTTAAAACATCTGGCATATCCATACCTAGTTTATTTAGTAATTCCTCATTATCGAATATTTCATATTTATTACCACATATTAAACCACTATCTAGTAGTAAAACATTATCTGATACACTTAATAGGAAGTTAGAATCATTTGATGTGATTAAGATTATCCTATTCCTTTTTTCTTTTTTGATAAGTTTTGCTACATTTTCTATACTTTTACTATCTAAACCATTTGTAACGCCATCTAATAAAACTATTTTTTTATCACTCATAAATATTTTTATTATGAGTATTTTTTTCTTCTCACCTGAACTTAAGTCACTATAATTTCTCTTAAGTATATCTTCATCTAATGAAAAATATTTTAATAATTCAAATAATCTATTATTATCTAATTTATCTAGTCCATATTTTATATCTTCAAGTATATTTATATTAAATAGTGTTTTATCATCACAAGATAGATAAGCAATATCTTTTCTAAGATTATATATTTCTTTATTTTTAGAATTACTGTTTATTTTCTTTCTTCCTATTTTTATATCTCCAGTAAAATTTAAATTTAACCCATATATCAAATTAAATAAAGCACTCTTATAACTACCTAAAACACTATATACACCATTTTCTTTTATATCTAAACTTAAATCTTTAAAATTTTTATTATTGATATTAACTAATTTTATTTCCATATTAAATCCACCAAATCGTCATAATCATCAACTAAATTATCGATTAGATTATAAGATATAAGTTTATGTGACAAATCTATTAAAAATGGAAGTTTTATATTGTTTTTAGTTAGTAGTTTCTCGTCATTTAATAATTCTTTAACACTACCCTCAGTAACTATTTTACCGTTACTTAGTATTATTAGGTTATCACATATACTTAAATCTTCACTATTATTCGTAGTAAAAATTATTGTGCATTTTTTACTTTTTTTCAAATTATTTAAGTATGAAATTATTTTTGTTTTATAGTCCTTATTAAGTGAATCAAATATACCATCTAAGAGTATTAGTTTAGGTTCGTGTATTGTTGAGCAGGCTAATGATACTATTATTTTTTGTGAGTGTGAAAGTAAATTTATATCTTTATAGAGTAAATCTTCAATACCTAATTTCTTTGATATTTCATAAACTTTTTTATGAGCTTTGCTAGAATCTATATTAAGATTTTCTAAAGGCTCTATTATATTATTAAATGCAGTCTCACATTTTAAATTAGTTATTCCAAGATTAATTCCCATATCTTTACTATCTAAACTTACATTACCGGTATAATTTAAAAGTCCAAATATACATTTCAAAAGAGTGGTTTTCCCACTGCCGTTTGGTCCCATTAAAGAATATATCTTTCCTTCTTCAAGTCCTAGGTTAATGCCTTTTAAGTTTTTATAATCTAAGCTCACACTAATCATAAGTATCACCTTGATTTTATATTATAATATAGTTTTATTTTAAAGTAAAGTTTTTTCATATTTTTTCTTATACTGTCAATACTAACAAGGGTGAGTATATGAAAATAGATACTAATATAGATAAAATATTTGAAACTATAAATACGATGAATGGAAAAAGTAGTGATATCGTAACTAGAATAATAGAAAAAAAGAATTATAGAGTTGGATACATTTTTTTAGAGAGTGTTAGTAGTGACGATAAGATAAGTGACTTTTTAAATAAGGCTATTATTAATTTGGACAGAAAAAAATTATTTGATTCGTTTTATGAACAAGTTAAAAACAGTATTTACAATAGCAACATGAAGACATGCGAAACTTATGAAGATATGTTTTACTACCTAGCCAGTGGTTTTACTATAATTGTTGTAGATAACTCAACAAAGGCAATAGTAATTGAAACAAGAGCAAACCTTGATAGAGGTGTGGTTGAATCAACTAGTGAGACTATTATACGCGGTCCTAAAGACAGTTTTACTGAAAACCATAATAAAAATCTTGGTCTAATGAGAAAAAGAATTAAGGACCCAAATTTGTGGTATGAAGATGTAAAAGTTGGAAGGAGAAGTAAAACTAAAGTTACAGTTGCATTTATAAAAGATATCGTACCAGACTGGAAAGTTCAAAGAATACTTGACGATTTAAAAGCGATTGACATAGACGCAATAATAGATAGTGGGTACATAAGAGAGTTGATAGAAAAAAATCAAAAGTCAGTTTTTCCAAAAGTCATAAGTACTGAAAGACCTGACCAAGCGTGTACATCACTACTAAATGGTAAAATTGTAATACTTGTTGAAAATACACCTTTTGTATTAATTCTTCCTGCAGTACTTACTGATTTTATTCATTCACCTGAAGACAACTACCAAAAATCTTTTAATATATCTTTTTCAAGAATAATAAGAATAATTTGCTTTTTTATAGCTTTAATCACACCCGCACTTTATATTGCATTAATGACATACAATCCAGAAATAATACCCGACCAGTTATTAATATCGGTCGCAATTCAAAGAGATGGTGTGCCATTCCCTACTGCAATAGAGGTATTATTATTCGTTCTTACATTTGAAGTATTAAGAGAGGCAGATATTCACTCTCCATCATTTTCAGGAAGTGCGATGAATGTAGTTGGTGCGTTAATATTAGGTGATGCGGCAGTTGCGGCTGGAATAGTCTCACCTATCGTAATAATAGTAGTTGCTGCAACTTCTATATCAGAACTAGTATTTTACGATGTTGATGTCATAGATGCAGTTAGAGAATGGAGAATACTATTTATACTAGGTGCGACATTTATGGGTATCGTAGGATTTATGCTTATATTTATCATGTTTATTGCTAAACTATCTAGCCTAGAATGCTTAGGAACTCCATACCTTACTCCATTTAGTCCTATAAGTGTTAGAAGCCTTAAAGATAGTGTGATTAGATTATCAAGAAAACATCTTAAAAATAGACCTACTTATCTAACTAAAAATGTAAAAAGAATGGGTGACTTAAATGAAAAAAATAATAATTAGTTTAGTTTTACTATTAACTTTATGTGGGTGTTGGAACTATAAAGAGTTAAATGACTATTCTATCGTTACAGGAATAGCAATAGATAAAAAAGATGATAAGTATGAGGTTAGTGTTTTAATATCAAACGCACCTAAAAGTAGTGGGGATAACAGCGACTCCGCACAGTCTCAAATAGTAGTATATTCAGAAGATGGAGAGTCTCTATTTCAAGCATTAAAGAATATAGGACTTATATCTCCTAAAGAACTTTATATAGGTAGTTTTTCAGTACTTGTAGTATCAGAAGATATTGCTAAAGAAGGCCTTGAAAATGTTATAGATTTATTTGTTAGATATACTAGTGCGAGAAATAACTTTTATATAGCAATTGCAAAAGATACTAAAGCAGTCAATACTCTTAAAATACTAACTCCTCTTGCTAGTTTCCCATCTCAAAATATAGCAGATAACCTAAAATTTACAACTAATCTTCAAGGTACAATAGCAAGGACAAGTTTTAATGATTTACTATCTATTCTTTTAAGAGATGGTATTGAGCCTTCGATAAACTCTATAAGTGTTGTGGGAGACCCGGATGAAGGGGAAAACAAAGAAAACTTAGAATCAAGTATGCCTAAAGCGTATATTAAAATTGGAAATCTTGCTATATTTAAAGATGATAAACTTGTAGACTTCACTACTCACGATGAGAGTCTAGGTATAAATATTATAAATAATATGATAAGTGAGATGTATTTAACTTTAAATTATAAAGATGGATATGTAGTAGTAGATACGACATCATTTAAATCCAGTATTAAAACGAGTGTTAAAGATGATAAGCCTACTGTTGATATAAGTGTTGAAGGTGAGGCTAGAATAATAGAAGTGCGCGGCAAGATTAATTTAGAGGATTCAAAAGTAATAGAAGAATTAGAAAAGAAATCTAATAATAAGATTAAAAGTCATATAAACGAGGCATTAAGTATTGCTAAGAAATATAAATCAGATATATTTGGATTTGGACTTAAATTTTATCAAAACCATCCTAAGTATTTTAAGAGTGTTAAAAATGAATGGGATGATGTTTTTACTGAAATAGATGTTAATATAGATAGTAAATTGATACTTAAGACTAAGGTATCTTCTAAAAATAGTTTGGAGGAAATACACGATGAAAAAAAAGATTACTAATTTTGAAGTAGCAACCTTAAATTATTTTATTACTAGAGCATTTATTATCGGTATTACTTTTAATGCTTTAATAAATTCTATGAAACAAGATAGTTGGATTATACCTCTTTTAAGTGTTATTCCTGGTATTATATTTATATTACTTGTAGAATATATTATGAACTACGAGCCATCTCTTAGTTTGCCTGATAAGATTATTAAACTATTTAAAAGAAAAATAGGCATAGTTATTATAACTATTACATCTTTATTTGCATACTTAATGTGTACTTTAAACTATTTGAATTTGTGCAGTTTCATACAAAGTCAGTTTTTAACTAAAACACCTATTCTTGCTATTGCTATCCTTTTTGCTATTGCAAGTTACTATATTTTATCTAAAGGAATTAATACGGTATCTAGGACTAGTAATATACTTTTTTATCTAAATATATTACTCTTAGTAATCAGTTTTTTAGGATTACTTCAGTCACTTAAAATATCTAATCTACAACCCTTCTTTGTTTCAACTTTAAAAGATTATGCGAGTGGTTTAAATGGCTTTTATGCATTTAATATCGCTCCTATGGTTTTACTTACTATGATTCCAAAAGATAGTATAGAAAATCCTAAGTTAAAGAAATATTTAATAATATCATATATACTATCTATTATTACTATATTTGGTATATTGTTTGAAACACTAGCAGTATTTGGATATGAATTATCATCACTGTATGAATACGCTGAGTTTCATGTACTTAAACATGTAACTTTATTTGGTCTTAATTCAAGAATAGAAAGTATTTTAGTTATGCAACTGCTATACGACATATTTATTTTTAATGTTTTGGTTATTTATTTTATTGCTAATAATGTTAAAAGTGCATTAAAATTTAAAAAGACTAATTTACTATATTTTATAACTTGTATTTTAATTATAATAGGAACAATATTCTTATCAAAATACAATATCTATTTAGATAAATTGATGACTAATATTATTCCGATATTTGCGTCTATATTTACTATAATATGGATAGCAGTTATATGTATTAAAATAAAGATAAGTAAAAAATAATTACTTATTTTTATTAGTAATAATTTAAAAACCGCATATAATAATGTAGATATTAGATATATGCCGTATATATAATAGATTGACAAAATGTTAAGAATGTGCTACTATATAATAGAAAGTGAGGGATAGTATGGAGAATATAGCAAGTGGTGTTATTAATGTACACGTTGACCCTAAAGATAAAGAACAAGCAAATAGTATTTTAAAAAGTCTAGGATTAAACATGACAACATTAATTAATATGACTTTAAAACAAGTAATTAAGAAAAATGGAGTACCTTTTGAAGTTGTAAATCCTACGCCTAGTAAAGAATTAAAAGAAGCACTAAACGAAGTAAATGAAATGATTAATAATGAAGAAAAATACCCAAGATATAGCAATAGAGAAGATTTAAAGAAGGCATTACTATCAGATGACTAAGTATAAATACAATGTAGTTTTTTCTACAAAATTTAAAAAATCATTAAAGAAGATTCAAAAGAATAAAAATATTGATGAACTATTGGATGTTATCGATAAATTAGCACTTAAAGAAGAACTGGACCCTAAATATAAAAATCATAAACTAATAGATGATAAACATTATAAAAACTGTAATGAATGTCATATAAATCCAGACTGGTTATTAATTTATCAATATAACGATAACGAACTATTGCTTTTATTAATCAATACGTGAAGTCATTCAGATTTGTTTAATTAAAAAATAAGTAACACCAATTACTTATTTTTATGTCAAAACAAAGTATAAAGCACCCGCAGCAACTAAAACTATTAATACTACGAGTAATATAATTATAAATTTATTACTCTTTTTTATATTATGGTTCATGCTTTTTAATTCTTCAAAATCTTTTTGTGTAAATCCAAAACTAGATGTATAGAAAGATTTATCTATCTCTTCCTTTTCTTCTTCTTGTGGTTTTGAGACTTGTTTTTCTTCTTCGATAATTTTTTTAATTGAAGATACATCTCCAACCATAGTATCTGACTTTAATTCGTCAAGTAATCCAACATCATTTGGGTCATCATTATTTGTGAGTGCCTTTGTAGCAGTTAATGTATTAATTAACTCTTTTAATTCTTTTTCCTCTTTTTCTATATCATAGTCTTTTCCTTTTTTATTTAAACTTTTTAATACTTTAAATTGTTCTTCACCTAAACTTCTATATTTATTTTCTTCTTTTGTTTCTTCTTTTAATTTAGAAAGTATATCGTTTATGTCGTAATTTCTTGTCTCTTCCACTTTTTCTACAGTAGGTTCTTCTTTTTTCTCTTCTTCTTTTATTATACCTCTAAGCTCTTTATGCTTTTTATAACTCTCTCTATTTTTTAACATCTCTTTTACTTTAGAGATATCTATTTCATTAGTCTTTTCAATAGTGGCTACACCTTCGATATTTGTATAACTATCCAAGTCTTCTATTTGTCTATATAGACTTTTGTTTCTATCACTACGACCTCTTATAGAAGCTTCATTATTATATCTATCCATTCTACTAGCCATACTATCACCCTAATAATAATATATCACACTTTTTTAAATATTAAAATATTTTACTTGCTTTTTTCATATAATTTATTTATAATTGATATGGAGGTAGTTATGAAGTTAAAAGTAAATAAAGATTTATGTATTGGGTGTGGAGCTTGTCAAGCAGTATGCCCTGAAGTATTCGAAATAGAAGATGATGGTCTTGCAGGAGTTATTGTAGATGAGGTTAACGAAGAATTAAAAGAAGATGCAATAGATGCAAAAGAAGGTTGCCCAACAGGAGCAATTGAAGAAGTTAAGGATTAAAATATAACATATAAAGACTAAGCTTAACTTAGTCTTTTAATTTATATGAGGAGTTTAGGTTATGTTAGAGAAAACATTTGAAAAATATCGTGATTTAATTATTAAAAGTGAACACTTTATTACGAATAAATCTCCTGTTTATTCTCTTAAAGAATGTTTAGAAAATATTAATGATGAAATATTAAACGAAATATATTTTGTTTATTCTCTTAAAGAAAACAACAGGAATTTAAATGGCAATATGTCAAAAGACGATAAAATAAAATTTTTACAAAGAAATATAAAAATTGGTTTCAATGATATGCTTTATAGTATTGATGGTAATAGAGATATTATAGAGAAAATAATAGAAAATGATACTGTAAAGCCAGACGCCGAGTTTCTTTGTTGTGGCTATGTATTTGGATTTAAAGAAAAAAACATAATAAAATATATAGTTCCAAAAGAATTAATAGAAATATATAATGATTTTCAAAAGAATCATGAAAAGGAAATAATTGTATCCAATATTAAAGATATATTATTTGCTTATATAATGTCTTTAGGAATAGTAAAAAAAGAAATCGTTGTCGATTTAATTTTAAATTATTACAAAATAAATACCACTAAAGATGAAATAGACTATGTGATAAATAACATGGGAATAAAAAACTATAAGGACTATTTAGGATTATACGAGCTAAAAGAGGATGAAATTTTTGATGAAATCATTGATTTTATCGGTATAAAAAATAATCAAGATTTTGTTAAATTAACTACATCAGAGATAACTAATTATAACTTTTTTATATTAGACATGATTGATAAAGTTAATGCTATTTTAACACCTAAAAACAAAAAATTTTGTAGTGGTATTTTATCATGTATACTTATCAGTCCATCATTTCCAGAAGAAATTTTAGAAGAATATAATCTTTCAAAAAAAGAAAGAACAAAAATCGATGATTTAATAATAGAAAATGAAGATTATATAAGATTTTGGTGTCTAGATGGTAAGACTAAAAATGAAGCTACTATTGATTATTTTACCAATATGGCTCTTAAGGAAAAACCGAAAGGAAATCTCGAGGATGTTATTAAGTCTATACCAAATGAAGTTTATAATGTAATAAACGAAAATTATAATGCCAAAAGCAAAAAGGATTTAGTAAAAAATATTTTAGATAACTTAAATGATGAATTAAGCTATTTAGATGAATTTGAAATAGAAGATCTTTTAGATTATAATGGTTCAATATTGTATAGAGATACTGATTCCGCACTACTTGAAAATGGATTTATATTTTCTTACAAAGATAAAGATGAGGTTAAATGTTTTATACCAAATGATATAGTAGAAATATTAAGAAAAACTGCATATCAAGGAAATGATGTTAAAAATTTAGTTAATGGATATTTAGAAATAAACGGAATTATTGAAAAAGAAAAACTAAGAGAATTATTGAATCAGTACCACAATCTTGATTTATCTATTAAAGAATTAGATGAAATATGTGAATCTATTGAAATAAATATTATAGATAAATACTATACATGTATTTCAAATTTTACAATTGACGATATAAAATCTTTTATCTATATTAAAAATTCATTCCCAAAATATAAAAGAATAGATGAAGTTCAATTAGATTTATATTATGAATTTTACGAAAAGCTAGAAGAATTAATGATTGATAAACTTAAACTTACGAGTGAATTATTTGGAATAGTTATTACATGTATCAGGAATGGTGCGTTTAATGAAGATATTTTAAATGATATTTTAGAAAGTTTAAGTATTGAAATTAAATCAAGTGAAAAGAGAGAAATATTAGAATTATATAAGGCAAATAAGGGTGTTATTCCAGTTTGGACATACAATGGTTATACTTCTTTAGAAAAAAACAATAATAAAATTAAGAATGAAAAAATAGGAAGAAATGAGCCTTGTCCTTGCGGAAGTGGAAAAAAATATAAAAAGTGTTGTGGTAAATAAAACATTAGATAGGGGGGGGGAATTTTATGTTAGTTAATGATTTAAAAAAAGAAATTAAAAAATATAGTAGTGATGAAAAGGATAAAATAATTATTGAATTATATAAAAGAATTCCAAAAAGTAAAAAAGAAGATTATGATATTGATTCTTACATTTTAAATATAAATAATAAAGTTATTAAAAAACAAGAGGATAATCTTTCTATTGATGAATTAGAAGGACAAATAAATTTTTTTGTTGACTGTGCTTATAAAGAGTTATACTATGTTCCAAATAAGATAATTCCAAAATCAGAAAGATCTAAATGGAGATTTAAAGTAAAAAAATGGGTAAAAGATTTAATTAAAATTGACCCTACAACAGATGAAGGTATTAGAGCCACTAATTTGTTACGTTTAATATTTAGAATGTTAAGTCATAGTACCAATTATTTATTATTTTCTAACTTTGAAACATTTCGTGCTATTCAGATACCACAATATGAATTTTTAAATATGATTATAATGAGAAAATTAGTTAATGGTTATAATAAAGAAAACTTAGAATATTGTATTAATTTATTAGATGTAGAGTCAGATCCAACAGAACTTAGAATGTCACTTTCTTATACTTTTTTAGGAAGTTTAAATACAAAAGAATCTAGGATTTTATCAATAGATATATTAAAAGCGAAAGTATTAAAGTTAAAAGACGATTTAGCACTCTTAAAACATGATAAAAAGGCAACATATAGTAAAGAGTATTATCTTAAGGAAGATATTAACTTTTTTACTAAAACGATTGTAAATATTTATTTGGATTTACAAGAATTCGACCATGCCGTTTCTTATTTTCAAAAGAATTATATAGAAAGAAGTATTGAAATTAAAGAATACGTATTATTAGGAATGCTAGAAAACCGTGATTTAATAGATGAATGGATTATTGAATACGAAAAACACTTAGGCAAGATAGATTATAGAGATAGTTTAAAAGAAAATTATAATAAATTTAAAGCAATTAAAAATGATGAAGCATAACAATCATCATTTTTTTGTTTAACCATTCTTTTCTCCATATAGTTTTTTAACTTCTTTAATACTTAACTCTCTATATTCACCAGATTTAACGCCATCTAAAGTTAAAAAGGCAACACTCTCTCTTTTTAATTTGAGTACATCATAACCGATAGCCTCAAACATTTTCTTAACTTGATGATTGCGACCTTCGTGTATAATTAACTCTACTACACTGGTGTTATTCTTTTTATCTGTCCTAAGTATTTTTCCTTTGCACTTACTAGTCTTTTTACCATCTACTATAACTCCATTTGAAAGCACTTTTAATTCTTCTTTAGTTATTAATCCTTTTATTTTTGCTACATATACTTTTTCTATATTATTTTTAGGATGAGTTAAATAGTTAGTCAAATCTCCATCGTTTGTAAGTATAAGTAATCCTGTTGTATCATAGTCAAGTCTTCCAACAGGGTAAATTCTTTTATCTGTATTAATTAAATCAACTACTGTCTTTCTACCTTTATCATCACTAGAACTTGTAACTACTCCTCTTGGCTTATTTAGTAAATAGTATACTTTATCCTCTTTATCACTCAAGGGATTTCCTTCTACTTCTATAAAGTCGCTATAATCTGCTTTATATCCTAACTCTTTTATTACACTTCCATTTACTTTAACTTTGCCCTTACTAATTAATTCTTCTGCTTTTCTCCTAGAACAGTATCCTTTACTTGCAATAATCTTTTGTAAACGTTCCATAAAATCACCAAAAATATTATACATTATTTCAAGTAAAAAGTAAATTAACTATTATAATACTTGCAATTATTCCAACTAAATCTGCAAATAGACTTGCAAACAAACTATATCTTATTTTTTTTATACCAATACTTCCAAAATACAAAGTTATTACATAAAAGGTAGTATCCGTACATCCTTGTATAACACTTCCAAGTAATCCCAGAAAGCTATCTGGACCGTGTGTTGCAAAAATACTGTTTAGGTATGCTAAAGAAGCACTCCCTGAAATAGGTCTAACAAGGGCTAAAGGAAGTATTTCTACTGGAACTTTTATTAGAGTAAACAAAGGGGAAAAGAAAGAGAGTATAAAGTCTAACACGCCACTATTAATAAACAAATTAACAGCCAGTATCATAGCAATAAATGTAGGAAATAGATTTAATATACAAGAAAAACTCTCTTTAACTCCTTCTATAAAGGTATCATATATATCTATTTTTTTTATAAATCCATAAACTACTATAAATACTACCATTAAAGGTATTACTAAATTAGATAAAAAATTAATTTTTATACCTCCTTGCTAGTATTCTATCTATAATAAAGCCGCCTAAAGTTGCAAATAGTGTACTTAGTATACAAGCAAATACTATTTTAGTTGGCTCTAAACTTCCATACATCATTCTAAGTGAAATAATTGTTGTAGGTATTATAGTTAATCCACTCGTATTTATTACTAAGAATGTTATCATAGAACGGGACGCAGTATCTTTCTTTTTATTTAGTTTTTGAAGAGAGGACATTGCTTTAAGTCCAAATGGGGTAGCCGCACTTCCAAGTCCAAATATATTTGCAATCATATTACTTGCAATTAAACTTAAAGACTCATGCCCTTTAGGTATTTCTGGAAATATTTTTGTTAGTACAAATGAAAGTTTATTTGAAAGTTTTTCTAGTAGATGAGATTTTTCTGCTATTTTAGTAAGTCCCATCCAAAGAGCAATTACTGGAAATATTTTAAATAACATATCTAAACTTATTTTTGTACTATCTACTATTGTACTATTTACAGTTTCTAAATTATTAGTAAAAAAGCCATATGAAATACCTACAACTATTAAAACAAGCCATACAATATTTACCATAAACTGTTAAACCAATCCTTTATTTTTTGAAATATAGATTTTTTAACTTTTTTTAATTCTTTAACATATATATCTTCTTCGTGTATTATTTTATCTCCTAAATATACTTTTATAACTCCTACTTTTGTATTAGATTTAATGTTTCTAACTTTCTCTAATTCGTATTTTATTAGTAGACTGTTTTGCTCGTTATTTTGAATTAAGTAACTATAATCGTTATTTATATATAATTCGTAATCACTATAATATTTTTCATCATATATATTTAACTTTCCTTTATTAAGCATTTTTATATTAGTATAGTTATTAAATCCATATTCAAATAGTGATTGATGGTCAGACCAGTCATTACCATCATTTAGAGTTACTACTACAAGATTAATATTGTCTTTAGAGGCAGTAGATACTAAAGTTCTTTTTGCTATTTCAGTAAATCCAGTTTTACCACCTGTTGAATATTTATATAAAGAAAGTAGTTTGTTTTTATTAATCCAACTATATGTATTTTTATTAGTAGTTAAAGTATATTTTTTAGTACCTGTAATAGTTTTATAATCATCTAGTTTCATGGCATAACTAGTTAGTATTGCCATATCATAAGCAGTTGAATAATTACCTTTATCTTGGTCAAGCCCACTAGGATTATTGAATGTTGTATTAGTCATTTTAAGTTCTTTAGCCTTTTCGTTCATCATAACTACAAATTCATCCACACTACCACCTACATATTTAGCAATAGCAAGAGCTGCATCATTCCCACTTCTAAGCATTAGTCCATATAGTAAATCTCTTAATGTTAGTTCTTCCCCTACTTTTATATAAATTCCAGAGCCATATGCATCATTTATTTCATCTCCAACTATAACTTTATCATCGAATTTTCCTGATTCTATTGCAACTACCGCTGTCATTATTTTAGATATACTAGCAACACTCCTAACTTCGTGTATATTCTTTTCATAAAGTATTCTATTAGTATCTATATCCATAAGTATCGCACTTCTCGCACTAGTTTCTATCGCATTTATTTTAAGAGGGATTAATAATAGTAATAAAAGTATAAATTTTTTCATATTTTCACCTAAAAAAGTATATGTACAAACTAATTAAAATATTTTATTATTCCTTCTTTTATAGAATTTGCAATTTTTAATTGATAATCAGGCTTTTGAAGTAAATATCTATCATTTGGATTAGATAAGAATCCTGCTTCAATTAAAACGCCCGGAACAGTTATTTTTCTATTCATAAGCATTGTACTTATCTCTTTAATCTCTCTTGTTGTTTTTAAATCTTTTTTAAGTTGTTCTTGCATTAGTTTAGCAATATCAATATTTTTATCATTAACATCGTCAAAGAATACTTGTGCGCCACTCCAAGTAGATGAACTAATAGAATTTAAATGTATAGATATATAAATATCTGCATTAGATTCATTGATTATTTTTGCCCTATTATTAAGGTCACTTTTCTTTCTTGAGCCAGTATAGTTTTTACTTAAATCATAGTCTCCATATCTTGTTAAATATACTATTGCGCCTTCACTTTCAAGTACATTTTCTAATTTTTTAACTATTTCTAAATTTATGTCCTTTTCATATATGTTTTTATAAATAGTGCCCGGGTCAAGACCTCCATGTGCAGGAATAGGAAAAGTCCAAAAATATCATTATTTCTTAAAATTCAATGTTCCATTCTATTTCTAT
>CANRDA010000011.1 GCA_947629285.1 uncultured Bacilli bacterium | reverse complement strand
AATAAGACACTTGCAGGACAACTTTACGCAGAATTCAAGCAGATATTCCCTGAAAACCACGTATGCTATTTTATTTCCTATTATGATTATTACCAACCTGAAGCATACGTTGCTAAGACTGATACATATATAGAAAAAGATGCTGCTATAAACGATGAGATAGACGAACTTCGTCATGCGGCAACTGCTGCACTACTTAATAGTGATGATGTAATAGTAGTCGCATCAGTATCTTGTATATATGGTATAGGGGAAATAGAAGAATACGAAAAGAAAATGCTTAATTTAGAAGTCGGGCAAAACATAAATAGAGAAGATATAATAGAAAAATTAATAGATATGTTATATGAGAGAAACGATATAGACTTTAAAAGAGGAACTTTTAGAGCAAAAGGAGACATAATAGATGTAATTCCTGTTGGAGAACACTCTAAAGGAATTAGAATAGAACTATTTGGAGATGAAATAGACTCTTTAAAAGAATTTGACCCGCTTACAGGAAACATAACTGCAAATAAAAAAACAATCGCTTTATTTCCAGCAAGTCACTTTGTAACAAGTCCAGAAAAACTTAAAATTGCTATAGAAAACATAAGAAAAGAGTTAGATGAGAGACTAGAATACTTTAAAAACAATAATAAATTACTCGAATATCAAAGGCTTAGTGAAAGAACTAATTACGATTTAGAGATGTTAGAAGAAACGGGTTTTTGTAGAGGAGTAGAAAACTATTCTAGACCCCTTGCATTAAAAGAGCCGGGTGCGACTCCAACAACTTTAATAGACTTCTTTAAAAAAGATTTCCTAATGTTTATAGATGAGTCACACGTAACACTCCCACAAGTTAGAGGAATGTATAATGGAGATAGAGCTCGTAAAGAAGTTTTAGTAGATTATGGATTTAGACTTCCTAGTGCTTTAGATAATAGACCATTAAAGTTTAACGAGTTTGAAGAAAAGATAAATCAAGTAATATATGTTTCTGCAACTCCGGGAGACTATGAACTATCACATTCACCGAAACCAGTTGAACAGTTAATAAGACCAACAGGATTACTTGACCCAGAAATAGAAGTACATTCAACTAAAAATCAAATAGATGACTTAGTAGAAGAGATAAATAAGCGTATAGAAAAGAAAGAGAAAGTTTTAGTAACAACACTCACTATTAGAATGTCAGAAGAGTTAACAGAATACCTAAAAGGATTAGATATAAAAGTTGCTTATCTACACTCAGAGATTAAGTCACTTGAAAGACTTAAAATAATAAGAGATTTAAGAAAAGGTAAATATGATGTATTAGTTGGAATAAACTTACTTAGAGAGGGATTAGATATTCCAGAAGTTAGTTTAGTTGCTATAATGGATGCAGATAAACAAGGATTCTTAAGAAGCGAGAGAAGTTTAATACAAACAATAGGTAGAGCTGCTAGAAATGCAAACGGTAAAGTTATAATGTATGCAGATGAGATTAGTGAATCTATGGATGTAGCAATAAAAGAGACAAATAGAAGACGTGAGATACAAGAAAATTATAATAAGACACATGGAATCACACCAAAGACAATAATTAAAGAAATATCTGATGTAGTATCTAATGAAATAGATGAAGTAGCAAGTAAAGAGCCTGAAAAGATGTCTAAGGCTGATAAGGTAAAAATGATGATAAGAATTGAAAATGAAATGAAAGAGGCTGCTAAAAACCTAGATTTTGAAAGGGCTATGGAACTTAGAGATATTTTATTTGAATTAAAAAGCGAATAGGTATATAATTAAATAGGTGATATGATGAAAATAAATAAATATTTAGATTGGTTTATACATATGGTAGGTTATACTTTAGTATTGATTTTAGTATCTGTAATATTTAAAAAGACTGTTGTAATAGATAATTCGTATTACGGCCTTTGGGGACTTATTGCAGTAATTATAATATTTATACTAAATAGAACTATAAAGCCATTATTAGTATGGATGACACTTCCTTTAACCGCACTTACACTAGGACTATTTTATCCATTAATAAATATATTAATACTAAAGATTACTGATTTTATTTTAATGGACCACTTTGATATACACGGAACAGTAATATTATTCTTAGTATCAATAGTAATATCTATTATGAATGCATTCATGGATAATGTTATAATAGATACATTACTTAAAGGGAGAAAGAAATGAGTCCTATACTATTAGATTTAGGCTTTTTAGAAATTAGATGGTATTCAGTATTAGTACTTACAGGATTTGTAATAGGATATTTCTTAGTTGTATCAAGAGCAAAGAAAAAAGGTATACCAGTATCAGTAATATCTGATATGTGTTTCTACTTAGTAATTGTAAGTATAATAGGAGCAAGGCTATATTACTGTTTATTTAAGTATCAAGATTATACTAATATTATAGATATATTTAAAGTATGGGAAGGTGGTCTTGCAATACACGGTGGCGTTATTGCAGGAGTAATATTTATATATTTCTACTCTAAAAGAAAAAACTTAAAATTACTTGAATTATTAGATATTTTCGCACCTGCTTTAGTTTTAGGACAGGCAATAGGTAGGTGGGGTAATTTCTTCAATCAAGAAGCATACGGAAAAGTAATAGATGTTGGAGTATTAAAGAGTTTCCATTTACCACAATTTATAATAGATGGAATGTATATAAAAGAATTAGGAGTGTATGATTATAGGACACCTACATTTTTAATAGAATCACTAAGTTGTATAGTTATATTTATAATTCTTATGATTATTAGAAATAGAAAGTTTATAAAAGATGGTCAAGTAGTATCTATATATTTATTCTTATATGGAATAGAAAGATTCTTTGTAGAAGGACTAAGAAGAGATAGCTTAATGTTCTTTAACTTAAGAATTGCTCAAATAGTATCAATATTAATGGTTTTGCTTGGTATATACTTATTTATAAGACCATATATTTTAAAGAAAAAAATAGAGCATCGGAAATGATGCTCTTTTTAAAAAACTTTTTTTGTACTAAATATGTACCTATTTAATACAAAATATGATATTATATATATAAGAAGAGTATTAAGAGGTGCGATATGAGGATATCACTTATAAAAAATGGAAAAATATATAATACAAATCTTCCACTTGAAATAAATGGTAGTTTTTGGATAGAAGATAAAGATAAAAATGGTATAAAAAGAAATTTAATAAATATATATGCTGAAAATGGAAAATGGATTTTAAAAAGTAATTTTGAAACTAAAATTAAATATAACGGTGATAATGTAGAAAATATAATTCTTGAAGATTATAATTCGTATGAATTACAAGTAAAAGATGAACAGTATAGTTATATTTTATATACGTCTCCTGTATATGATAATAATTCTAGTGAATTTGAAGTTGGAAATAACTGCGAGATTTATATAGGTAATGGTTCTAATAATACAATTAATTATAATAATAAATATATACAGAATAATCAATGTATTATTCAATGTATAAATGGATTATGGAATTGTAAGAATTTAAATAATAATGGGGTTCTATTTGTAAATGGTATTGCTGTTGCAAGTTCTAATTTAAATATTGGTGATGTTGTATTTATAATGGGTTTAAAAATAATTATATGTGGCAGTTATGTTATATTAAATAATCCAAAGGGGATAGTTAATTATAATTCTAAAGTATTAAGAAAAAGAACACCTTTAGATATCAATAATAGCGATGTAATTGAAAAAGAAGAAGATACAAGTGTAAAAGTTTATGAGAAGCAAGAATACTTTTTTAGAATGCCCAGATTTAGAACTTGCGTAGAAGAAAATACAGTTGATATTGACCCACCACCAGAGCAAGAAAAACAAGATGAAATGCCTCTTGCTTATACAGTAGGTCCTATGATAACTATGGGATTAACCTCAATGGTCTCAGGAATAACAGCAGTAAATAATGTAATTGAAGGTTCCCAAACTATAAAATCAGCACTCCCATCATTGATAACATGTGGTGCGATGTTACTGAGTATGTTATTCTGGCCCCTTTTACAGAAAAGATATTCTACTAAACAAAGAAAAAAAAGAGAAAAATTAAGAATTAAAAAATATAATGAATATATAGATGAAAAAAGACAACATATAAGGAATATAGTATCAAAGCAAAGACAATCTTTAATAGAAAATAATGTTTCTCTTTCAGAATGTAAACAAATAATACTTAATAGGAAAAGAAACCTTTGGGAACGTAAGATAGAACACGATGATTTTTTAAATTTAAGGGTTGGCATAGGTAATGTAGAACCATATGTTAAAGTAAATTATCCTGAGGAACATTTTTCACTTACGAAAAATAATTTAAGAGAAATTTTAGATAAACTTGGAGAAGAAACAAAAGTTATGACTGATGTTCCTGTAACAATAAATTTGACCAAGAAATACATATCAGCAGTAATAGGAAAATCACAAGTTACAGAACCATTTATGGAAGGATTACTCTTGCAGCTTATGACTTTTTATAGCTATGAAGATTTAAAAATAGTTATAATGACATCAAAAGAAAATGAATATAAATGGAAATTTTTAAAAACATCTCCATATTTAAGCGATGACGATAAAACTATAAGATTCTTTTCAACTGATGTAGATGAAGCAAATCAAATATCTATATATTTAGATAACTGTCTTCAAAACAGGAAGTATGAAGATGGAGATGTCTCAAAAATAAAAAATGATGATTATAAAAGTTATAAGCCATATTTTTTGATAATAACAGATGATTACCAGTCTTTGAGAAATATTGAAATAATAAAAGATATACTTTCACAAAAGATTAATCTAGGTTTTAGTATGTTACTTGTACAAGAAAGATTACTTGGACTTCCTAATGAGTGTACTACATTTATAAATGTAGATAATAATCAATCTGCAATATTTGAAAATGAACTTACAAGCGATAAACAGCAAATTTTTAAGGCAGATTTTATTGGAGATTTAAATATTAAGGAAGTAAATAAAGCAGTTTGTAATATTCCAATAGAAATGGCTAAAGATAGATATTCTTTACCTGATAAATTAGGGTTCTTAGAGATGTATAATGTAGGTAAGATAGAACAGTTAAATCCTCTTAATAGGTGGAAGAACAATAATCCAATCACTAGTTTATCTGCTCCTGTTGGTGTTGATACAAATGGAGAGTTATTTAAACTTGACTTACACGAAAAGTTTCATGGACCACATGGCCTTGTTGCAGGTATGACAGGTAGTGGTAAATCAGAGTTTATAATAACTTATATACTTTCAATGGCAGTGAATTATCATCCAGATGAGGTCGCATTCGTATTAATTGATTATAAAGGTGGAGGACTTGCAGGAGCTTTTGAAAATAAAGAAACAGGTATACATATACCACATTTAGCAGGTACAATTACAAACCTTGATGTAAATGATATGAAAAGGAGTTTAGCATCTATTGAAAGTGAACTTAAAAGAAGACAAAGAATATTTAACGATGCAAGACAAAAGCTAAATGAAAGTACAATAGATATATATAAGTATCAGAAATTAAGAAGAGAAGGTAAAGTAGAAGAGCCTGTCCCACATTTGTTTATAATAAGCGATGAGTTTGCAGAACTAAAAACACAACAACCTGAATTTATGGAACAATTAATTTCAACTGCTCGTATTGGACGTAGCTTAGGGGTACACTTAATTCTTGCAACTCAAAAACCAAATGGAGTAGTAGATGACCAAATATGGTCTAATACTAAATTTAGAGTATGTTTAAAAGTTCAAGATAAATCGGATAGTGTAGATATGATTAAATGTCCTGACGCAGCCGCATTACATAATGTAGGTAGATTTTATCTTCAAGTAGGTTATAATGAATTTTTTGCTTTAGGACAGTCTGCTTATGCAGGAGTTCCATATCAAAATACAGATAAAATAAAAAGAAAAATAGATACTAATATAAGTTTTATAAATAATGTTGGTTATGTAATTAAAAATGTAGATAAAGAAGAAGTTAATACTAATACTAAGGCAAATGGTGAAGAGTTATCTAATATAGTAAATTATTTATATAACTTAGGCAGGGAACAAAATGTATTTGCTAAAGCTTTATGGTTACCTAAAATACCAGATAAAATATATGTAGATGAGTTAGAGCAAAAATATAATTATACAAGCGAAAAATGTATTATTAATCCTGTAATAGGAGAGTATGATGACCCAGGTACACAGTCGCAGCACCTACTCACACTACCTCTATCAGAAGAGGGAAATGCTATAATATATGGTGCAGCAGGAATGGGTAAAGATGATTTGCTTGCAACAATAATTTATTCAACTATTACAAGGCATACCCCTGATGAAATTAATTTTTACATAATTGATTTCGGTTCTGAAACACTAAAAATATTTGAAAATGCTCCTCAAGTAGGTGATGTATTACTTTCAAGCGATACTGAGAAAATAAATAACTTATTTAAAATGTTAAAAGAAGAAATAGAGACTAGAAAAAAATTGTTCGCCGAATATGGAGGTAGTTATTCTTCATACATAAAAAACAGTGGTAAAATAATACCAAATATAGTAGTAATAATAAATCTATATGAAGCATTTGATGAAATGTATCCTGACTTTCAAGATGACTTTAACAGTATAACTAGAGAAGGTCATAAATACGGTATTATGTTCATACTAACAACTAATGGTGTAAACTTTATAAGGTATAAATTAAAACAAAACTTTAAACAAAATTTAGTATTGCAACTTAATGACGAAAATGATTATTCTGATATAGTTGGCAATACACACGGATTATTTCCATCTAAAATTAAAGGTAGAGGGCTTATCAAGTTTAAAGAAATATATGAATTTCAATCAGCATGTTATAAAAATAATAACAATAATACAGAATACATTAAAAGTTTATGTAATGAGCTTGATAAACGCTTTGAATCTAAAGCTAAACAGGTTCCAATATTACCTAAAATAGTTTCTTTTGATACAGTAAAAGACTATATAAAAGGATTAGATTGTATACCTGTTGGAATAGAAAAAAACAGTTTAAAAGTATCTACATTCGATTTAAGAACAAAGCCTGTTACTATTATTTCTTCAATGGAAACAACTGCATTTGAAACATTTATACCTGAATTTATAAAAGTTTGTTCTGTAAATCAAAATGTTTCTATAAATGTTATAGATGCAGAAAAATTATTTGAAAAAGAAAATTTTAGTGCAAATTATTATAAAGATAATTTTGATGAAATATTTAATAAATTGTATTCTTATATAGAAAGATTAAATCAAATATATGTTTCGAACAATTATAATGCTGATTCAATAAGAAAGTATCAAGACTTATTAATAATTATAGTGGGACTTACCCAATTAAAAAACAAATTATCATCTGAACTTCAAGATAAATTAGATAGTTTTATGACTATGGTGAAAGATTTAAGAAAAGTTAGTATAGTTATAGTAGATATTATAGATAACATTAGAAGTTTTGAATATGAAAATTGGTTTAAAACAGTAGTTTCTAATAATCATGGCATTTGGATAGGCGATGGTATATCAGAGCAATACACGTTAAAACTTTCTAAAAATCCAAAATATATTAAAGATGAAATAGGTAATAGATTTGGTTATTCGATTAAAAAGGGAAATCCTATACTTATAAAAGTAATTAGTAATTCAGATATTGAGGAGGTATGGGAAGATGACGAATAAAATATTAGTAACGGTAATAGTTCCAATGATAGAAGAAGAATACGATATTTATATACCAGTTTCTAAAAATATTAAAATTGCTACTAATTTAATTGTAAAAGCAATAAATGAATTATCAGAAGGACACTTTCCAATTAAGCAAAATTCTACATTAATATCAAGAAATGGTAATGTATATGCTAAAAATTATACGGTAAAAGAAAGTGGTATAAAAAATGGAGATAAAATAATTTTAATATAAAAACAGCTTTTTAGCTGTTTTATTTTTTATACACTAATACATCACTGACACTACAATCAAGTACATAACAAAATCTAGCAATTATATCTAAATCTACTCTTATAACTTTGTTGTTATAATATCTATTTATTAAATCATAATTAACTGCGACCATAGTTGCAAGTTTGTTTCTACTTATGTTTTTTTCTAACATTAATTCTTTAAGTCTAATGTCTACTTTTCCATAGTCCTTAAGAGTGTAAACACTATTGTCCATAATCTCACCCCATAATTTAATATACATCTTTATTATATATAAATACTAAATATAAAAAAACTACATAAAAAAGTGTACATATTTTATTGTAATTATTAAATAATTAAATATTTAATGCAAAAAATATTGACTTTCAGTGAAGCTTATGAGAAAATTAAATTGTAGAATAACAGGGGAATAGAGTTTGTTCTATATGAGGAGGTGAAAATATGGCAAAAATAAGTATGGATCCAGAAGAAGCAATTAAATATGGAAATCAAATAATTCAAAATGCGGGCACTTATAATTCAGAAATAAATAAAATATATAGTATAGTAGGTGACTTAAAAACTAATTGGACTGGTTCTGCTGCTCAAAGATTCACAGATAATATTGAATCATTTAAAAATGACTATGAAAAATTTGGTCAGTTAATTAAAGATTTTGGTGAACTTTTAGTTGCAATTGGTAAAGATTATAAGAGTCTTGAAGAAAATTTATAATAGGGAGGTATAATATGGCAATGACATTCTCATCACAAGGATGTAGACAAGCTGCAAATGATTTAAATAAATCAGCAAATACATTAGATTCACTTTTAAATGGTGATTTAACAAACATTATTTCAAGAGTAAAAAACATATATGATAGTGAAACAGCTAGTGAACTTTATGCTGCTTTTGATAAAATGAAATCAAAATTTCCTGATTTTATTAAATCAGTAACAGATTGTTCAAATTATTTGACTAATACAGTTGCTCCAGCTTATGAAAAAGTTGAATCAACCGCATCAAGTAAAATTGGTTAATATAAATTGTCTTAAGAGATTAAGACATTTATAAATAAGAGTTAAATAATTTTAACTTTTATTTATGAATAGGAGGTAATTATGCCAAAAACAAAAGCACAAATCTCAGAAGAGATAGAAAAATTAAAGAAAGAAAAAATAAAAGATTTAGACGATAAAGTTTCTTATGAAAATGCTTTAAAGGAGTTGAACAATTTTAAAGAAAGTTTATTTGGTTCTTGCATATCATTAAAAAAAATTAACAGTTCTCTAAAAAGAAGCTATGAGGTTAATGGTAAATCTATTGATAATGGTAAAGTAGATGATATGGCAAGCATCTTATATGATTATTACAAAAAAATTAATAATGATGTAATATCTGCTATTAATAAAAATATAAATGATTTGAGTAGTAAAATAAGTTTAACAGAAAGGAAAATAGCTTCATTACAAAAACAATATTTGTTAGCTGAATCATAACGAGGTGAAGAAATATGAGTTCATTAAAGTTGGATATAGATACGATAGAAGAATGGGTAATACCGAATATTAATAATACTAAGGACAGTATAAAGGAAACGAGAGAGTTGGGAATTGCTTTAAAAAGAATTATTCCAAGGTCTTTTTCTTATTACTATATGTTTAATGATATAATTACTGAACTAAATACAATGGAAAATCAGTTAACTAGTATTAAATCTCAATTACAATCTAAAGTAGCAATCGCAAGAAGAATAAATGAAAAAAGTAATAGTAAAATTAATGAATTATATGAAAAATTAGCAGATAGAACAGTTAATATTGATACACCTGTTAAGCAACAATACAAAAATAAAGTTAATATATTAAAAGATAACTTAAAGGGTTTTGCAGTAGTTGCTAAAACTGGAGCAAAAAGTGTTTCAGATTTTGCAAGTGCATATGCTAAAAATAATGCAATAAAAAAATCAATAAAAAATTATTATGACTTAAAGGATTCATCGTTAGATGATAAAAAGTTGTTTGGCAAAGATACAACACTTGGTATAAATGGAGAACGAATTGAATTTGATAAAATAACGAAAAACGAAGAAAACGGAACAATAATGTATTGGAAAGACCATGAAATAGTAAAATACATTGATGAAAAAAACGGATATGTTAATATTGGTGATACTTACTACTATGAGGATGGAACTAAAATGACACAAGGTGTTGACCCAGAAGATTCTAGTATAAAAATTAGGACATATTATTCTGCTTCAGGAGATTTTGTTAAAGAAGAATCAATTGGGTATGGGAGTAAAACGGTTACAACGTATAATGCTGATGGAGCAAAAAGAGTAGAATTTGGTAAAGGGTATATGCAATATGATAAAGACGGAAAACTTATAGAAGAAAAAACTTATGACGGTAATGAAATAAAAAAATATACATATGATTTAGATGGAACTAAAAAAATTTATACTAATGGAATATTATCTAGTGTTGAAGATAATGATAAAATTATGTATTATGATAAAAATGGAATAGTATTGCAAATAGTGTATACAAATGGAATTGTTGAAAAGTATAGTGATGGAATTATAAAGTCAAGGAAAGATGAAAATGGTATAACGACCAATTATTATTATACAGAATCTGGTGAAAAAATTGCAGTATTAGAAAATGGTGATAAATCCGAAAAAATTTATTATGATATAAATGGAAATATAACAAAAAAGGAAATTGGGAATTTAGATATTGGAATGAAGGTAGAAATATATGAAAATAATGAAGTAGTAGACCAATATCAAATAAAAGATAATATAATAATAGGTAGCAATTACAAGGAATATAGTTGTTTTGGTTCTGAATATAATGATAAGTTAAAAGAATTAAATATGGAAAATAAATATATTCCATGGATTCAAGGTATAGATAAACTTCGTGAAAATTATGACCAAAATGGCAATATAGCAAATGTAGTATTAACAGGGTCAGTAACTAGAAATAATATGTCAGTAAATTTAAAATCAATTTATTACCCTGATGGAACCTATGAATATTATGAAAATGATAAATTAGTTGAATGTATTAAAAATGAAAATTCTTGCTTAACATTTTATTCCTCAAAAAATTCTACCGATGATAAAATGCGTATGTATAGACAAATCGATTCTGAAGGTAATGATATTGTGTATCTAACTATGATTAATAGTGATGGTACTGAAAATACATTCCCTAGTAATATGAAAAGACCTGACGGTTCAACTGTTGTTTATTATTCAAATGGAAATCCATATTTTGAGACATTATCTGATGGCACTGAGGTGTGGTATGAGTATGACGGAGCGAAAAGGATTGTTTACCCTGATGGACGAGAAGAAACATACAATGCATCTGGAAATCTACATTGGAAAAACTATTAGTTTATAAGAGGTGATATAAATGAATCAAAAATTAGAAAAATATTTACCAATTGGTACAATAGTACTACTTAAAGATGCTACTAAAAGATTAATGATAATAGGATTTTGTAGTACATCTTTAGATGAAGATAATAAAATTTATGATTATGTAGGTTGTAAATATCCAGAAGGTTTATTATCTAAGGATGATGTAGAATTGTTTGACCACGACAAAATAGCCTCTATATATTATATGGGATTAATAGATAAAGAGGAGAAAGAATTTAAAGTAAATTTAACTAATACAGTTAATCAAATTAATAGGTTACAAATGTCAACAATTAATAGTGAAACAAATCATTAAAATATTTGTTTCTTTTTTCTAAATTTTAAAAACTATGGTACAATATAGTTGGTGGTTGTATGATAAACAAAAAGTGGGACATAGTCCTAAAAGATGAATTTAAAAAAGATTATTTTAGAAATCTAGGAATATTTGTTAAAAGTGAATATAAAACTAAGACAATATTCCCACCATATCAAAATATATTTGATGCTTTAAGATTTACTGATTATGATGAGGTTAAAGTTGTAATATTAGGGCAGGATCCGTACCACGGATTAGGCGAGGCACACGGACTTTCATTTTCAGTTAAAGAAGGCATTGCTATGCCTCCATCTCTTCAAAATATATTTAAGGAACTATATAGTGACTTAGGTATTAAAAGAACTAAAAGTGATTTAACTGATTGGGCAAAAGAAGGAGTACTTTTGTTAAACTCAATAATGACAGTAGTTAAGGATAGACCTCTATCACATAAGGATAAAGGCTGGGAAATATTTACAGATACTATAATATCTAAGTTAAATGATAGAGAAGATCCTGTAATATTTGTACTTTGGGGAAGTTTCGCACGTAGTAAAAAAGAACTCATTACGAATCCTAGACATAAAATAATAGAAAGTGTACATCCATCCCCACTATCTGCAAATAGAGGTTTCTTTGGAAGTAAACCATTTAGTAAAATTAATAAATATTTAAATGATATGAATAAAGAAGAAATAAAGTGGTAATATTTCTTCTTTTAATTTAATCTGGATTTGATATCTTTTGCAAAGTTCATATATATTTCTTTTTTATTTTCGCATTTACTTATAAATAACATAGGGTCAATTAATTCTGTTTCAAGTAGTAAATATTCATTATTGTATTTTACAAAGTCTAATCTTAAGTATAAATAGTTTTTATATTCAGCGATAGATTCTATTTTACTACCTATATCTATTAATTCTTGAATAGGCTCTATTTCCTTTACTTCAGTATTGCTATCTAAGACTCCTGGATGTCTTAATACTGTATGTGAGAGTTTATGATTAAAATAAATTAGTGAATACTCTCCATCTTTAATACTAGGTATAAAAGGCTCAATCATAATCTTACTTTTAAAATTACTTAAATCTATATTATTTATATTGTCTTTGTCTACTATATAGGTATTCTTTCCACTTTCAGATATACTAGGCTTAACAACTAATTTATCGTAATCTTTAAAGTTCTCATTCCATATTTTTTCTATGTTAGCCTTATTATCAGTAAATACAGTTTCTATATGTTTAATATTATATTTATCCATGAGTTTATATTGAGACTCTTTATCTATATTATTTATTATTAAACCTTTATCATTAAAAATAGGTATATTTACTTTATCAATCCATTTTTTGAACTCATCTAAATTTTCTTGAAAGTCCCATATACTTCTTATAATTAAAGCGTCATATTTATTTAAATCAATACTCTTCCAAGGGACTATATCCGATGAAATATTATTTTTATATAAGTAGTACTTTAGTTCTACATCCTCATTTATTTTATTTGCGTATTTAAAGCAAGATACGAGTGCTATATGTTTATCACATTTCTTAATACTAGAAAGTTTATTTCTAATAAGTTTAAGTCTTAATTTTACTTTTCTAAGTCTTTTATACATACATATTCTCCATTTAAAGATTTTTGTAATTGGATAAAGTTATCAATTAAATCAGGTATAGCAATTGCAAAGTTAAATCTACCTATCATCTCATCTTCGTAAGGCCATGACATATTTTGTCCCATTATAGTTTTAAATTTGCTCTTTTTATATAAATACTTAACTAGGTCAGTCTCATTTTTAATAATGTCTCCATCGTATGATTTATTTTTTAAATCAGTGAAGTCTACTACTATAAAGAACCCAGATTCAGGATATGTATTTTTTCTAACCTTTAATCCTGGGACTCCATTTAGTAATATGCCTCTTAACTTTTCATCTTTTATATGTTTTTTCATATCTTTAATAATTCTTTTTTTATTGTTTTCTACTTTGTCTATGCCTTCTATTAAAGTAACGACAAAGTCTAATTGATATTTATACATATCTATTAATTTTTTAAAATATTTTTTAGCTTGTTTATATCTTCTTTTCGTTCCGTTGAACGCACCAGCTAAAGCTTGTACTTGAAATACTGGAAGTGAATCCATAGTTGCAAATATCTTCTCACCAACACCCTTACAAATAGGTGCGGGAGCCACTATCGCACCAGCTCTTATACCTGCAAGTCCATATGATTTAGATAGTCCAAATAGAGTAATAGTATTGTTAAAGTATTTTGGAATAGATGCCATAGGAACTGCTTTATCATCTAAGTCAAAAGTTAAATCCCTATATATCATATCATCTATTACAAACACACCTTTCTCAAGGCATACATCCCCAATTCCTTTTAGTATATCTATATTTTTATGATTTACTACTTTACCTAGTGGATTATGCGGATTCATGTGTAAGAATGCTTTTACTCTAGGTATATAGTCAAGTTTACCTTCCCATTTTTTCTTTAACATATCGTTTACTTCATCTATTTTTTTAGAGAGTAACTTTGGATTGACATAGAAGTCATCTTCTTCTCTTAAAGGAAGTACTTCAACTCTACCATTCATTCTTTCTGGGTCAACTGCAAACAATCCATAGTTAGGACCAGTCATTATAACTACATCTTCATCCTTTAATATAGTATCAAGTATCATATTAAATGCATGAGTAGTAGAGCAAGAAAATATAACATTTTCAATACCGATACCATCATATCCTTCTTCTTTAGTCTCTTTGAAGCCTTCTTTAATAAGATAGTTTACAAAGTGTCCTCTTGCTTTAACATGTCCTTCTATACTCGGATATCTAAACAGGTATTTACTAAATAGTATTCTAGTTATATATTCTTTTGCCATAGGAAATGGTTTATAGTCAATTGGATTACCAGTTCTTACTGTATATATTTCTTGAACAGGAACAAAGTTTTCCTCATCATAAACATCCAAATCTTGATTTAATAAGTAAAATCCCTTTTCAATTTTTTTGATAGCAGGGTAAAACTCTTTTTCATCTCTTCTTTTACCAAACTGACTATATTTATTTAAGTAAGCAGGATTCTCATCAATAAACTCTTTAAGGGCAGGAGAAGCATTCTCCTTGTTAAATTCACTACTATGTATCTCAATATTTTCTCCTAAACACTGCTTTATAAGTTTTTTTAGCATTTTTATTCACCAAAAGAATTATATCATATAAATTAAAACAAGTAAATTTAAACTTTAAAAAGCTAAATAAAAAAGGCCCTATTAAGTACCTTTAAATTTTATTATTTTTCATTCATGACACTTCTATCAAAGAAATCTCTAATATCACATCCGAGCACTTCAGCAATATTTTCTAAAGTATCAATAGAAATTGTTTGATGAGTAATAGATTCAAGTTTTGCAATAAAACTATCACTTAAATATAATTTTTCAGCAAGTTCTCTTTGCTTTAATCCTTTTTTCTTTCTATATTTTTTAATATTTTTTCCGATAACATTATAAATATCAGATTGTTTGTTTACTGCCATATATATCACCAACTTAATTTTATAATAGTTTTAACAATTATTTCATAGATAAATAGTCTACTGTATTAAAATTTTAGTAATTATTTCTTTATAGTTTATTCCTTCATTCTTAATTAATTTAGGAAACATACTTGATTTTGTAAAACCGGGTATAGTGTTTATTTCATTAAAATATATTTTTTTATTATCTAAGTCATATAAAAAATCTAATCTACTTAATTTATCACAATCTAATAAATTAAAAATTGTTTTTGAATAACTCTTTATTTGTTCTTTAACATTTTTATCTATATTAGATATTATAGTTTTACTTTCACACACATATTTTTTTTCATAGTCATACCATTTGCCATTATTTATTATCTCACCAATATCAGAAACTATAAGCTTTTTTTTATCTTTTAGTATAGCACATTCTAACTCTCTATTATTTTCTATATATTGTTCTATTAAAATTTTACTATCGTATTTTTTAGCTATTTTAATTCCTTTCTTCATTTCTTTTTTATTATGTGCGACGGTAATTCCAATAGATGAACCGCATTTACACGGTTTTATAATTACGGGGAAATCTATATTATCATATTTGATTTCGTTTCTATAAATAATATAAGGTACTTGTGGGATATTATATTTTTCTAAAATTAATTTAGTTAACATTTTGTCGTAGCACATTAAACTAGATATTGAATTACACCCAACATAATTAATGTTATAAAGTTCAAACATACTTTGAAGTTTTCCATCTTCAACAGTATTTCCGTGTATCATTGGAAATACTATATCAAATTTTTTAGCAAACTCAATTATATTGTCAATTTTAACGATACTATTATTTTTTTTCCAATTAGAATCAATTTTAGTAGCGCCGTTAACTATATACCAATCATTATTAAAATCTATTCCAACTAATTTATAATTAAATTTTTCTTTATCAATATTATCAATTATAAAATTGACAGATTTACATGAAATGTTGTGTTCAAAAGAATTACCACCGAAAAGAATTAAAACATTCATCATTCATCACCTAATAAATTTTATGATATTAGTGCAGGAAATGTGTTATTAAAGAGAAAATATACTTTTCCTTTACACTTATTAGTAAAAGAAACAAAATTTTGAAAAGTGTTAATGCATGTATATAGTAAGTAAAAAGTAACATTTTATAAAAATCATGCGTGATACGAACATGCGTTTCTCTTGACAGGGGTATGTGGCTATGAGAAAATAAAACAGTTAACAATAAAGAGGAGGAAGTTAGATGAAAAAAGGATTTACACTTATAGAATTATTAGCAGTAATAGTAATATTAGCAATAATCGCACTTATAGCTACACCAATAATATTAAATATAATAGGTAATGCAAAAAGTGAATCAAATGAAAGAACTAAAGAATTATATTTAAGAGCAGTAGATCAAGCAATAGCCGCTAGGAATCTAACAGAAGAATTTAATCCAAGTGAATGTACAGTGCAAGAAGATGGCAACTTACTTTGTGGAGAGAAAAATTTATTAGTAGAAGTAAGTGGAATAAAACCATGTAGTGGGACAATAACATTTGATAAAAAAGGAAAAATTGCAAGTGAGACAGTAACTTATTGTAACGGTGAAAATAATTCTATAGTAGAAAAAAATACATTAGTAGATGGACCAACATTTAATTCTATAATAAGTGGATTAGAAAAAAAGCCAAATATAATAGAGTTTTTATCGAATGGAAGAATACCAGAAGGAATGACTAGAGAAGAACTACTATCGTTAGAAAAAGTAGAAGGTCTATCAGAAGATGGAAGTATAATTGGGTATGCAAAAGATGTAACAGTAGAAGATAAAACAACAAGAATTTTATACATATATAGTGATAATTTAATTTTATTTAATGAAGATAGCTCAAGTATGTTTTCTAATTCGGATTTTAATGTAATATTAAATGAAATAATTTTTAACGAAGTAGATACTAGTAAAGTAAAAAATATGTCCAAAATGTTTTATATGCATATGACTTTAACTTCACTAGATTTAAGTAGTTTTGATACGTACAATGTAACAGATATGTCTAATATGTTTTATGGCCTTAGTCTTTTTTCAATTTCAATAAATAGCTTACAAAGTATAAAATTTGGTGATAATTTTGACACTTCAAAAGTAACGGATATGTCATATATGTTTGAATACGATGATAAATTAACAGATTTAGATATAACTGGATTTAATACAAGTAGTGTAACTGATATGAAAAATATGTTTTATTATTGTAAAAAGTTAACAACTTTAGATTTAGGTAATTTTGATACACACAATGTAACGGATATGTCTAATATGTTTAATAGTTGTAGTAGTTTAACAGAATTAAATATAAATAATTTCGATACAAAAAATGTAACAAATATGTCTTCTATGTTTTCTTCAAGCAGTAATTTGCTTACATTAGATTTAACAAATTTTGATATATCAAATGTAGAAAATATTGATTCTATATTTTCTAATACAACAGCTCTAACTCAAGTTTTAGTATCAAGGGATAAATGGATATATAAAGATGGTCTTGATACAACTAGTATGTTTAATAGCTCTAATATAAGCAGTGTAACCTATAATGATTAAATAAGTAGTAAAAGCTACTACTTATTTTCTATAAAAGTTAAAATAATTTACAAATAATAAGGTTAAATTATTTTGCAAATTTTTTTAAATGCCGTGCTACGAACAAACGTTCCTCTTGACAGGATAGTGTGAAAAGTTTTATGGAAAACAAGTCATACTAAGTGAAAATGATATTAAAATGAGAATTTTAATATAAA
>CANRDA010000010.1 GCA_947629285.1 uncultured Bacilli bacterium | reverse complement strand
GAGGAATATTATGGCTTATAGAAAGTTAGGACGTACTAATAAACATAGAAAAAGTATGCTTGCTAATTTAACTAAAGATGTAATAATGAATGAAAGAATTGAAACAACAGAAACTAGAGCTAAGGAAGTTCGTAAATTTGTTGACAAAATGATTTCTTATGGTAAAGATGGGTCTTTAGTAGCAAGAAGAAAAGCATTAGCTTTTATGCACAACGATACAGTTGCAGTTAATAAAGTTTTTGATGAACTTGCTCCACGTTATGCTAAACGTAACGGTGGGTACACAAGAATTTTAAAACTTGCAGAACGTCGTGGGGATGATGCTTTAATGGTAATTTTAGAGTTAGTTGAGGAAGATGCTGCCTAGCAGCGTCTTTTTGTTTTACAATTAATCTATACTTAATAGAAAATATTGTAAATAAAGGGCAAATGTGGTATTATTTAACTGTAAAATAACAGGAGTTGATGGTATGATTAATGTAATAATTTGTGATGATAATGAAAAAGATAGAAACAATTTTAAAAGAATGGTTAAAGAATTTATGGATAAAAATAAGAAAGAATATTCTATATATACTTTTAACGATTTTAATAAATCCTTTTACGAGAAAGTAGATACTAAATTGCCTTTTAAAATATATTTATTAGATATAGAAACACCTACAAAATCAGGTATAGATGTTGCAAGAGAGATAAGAAGAAAAGATATAGATAGTGTAATTATATTTTTAACTGCTCACGAAGAATTAGGTAATGTAGTACTTAAAAATGATTTAATGTTTTTGTCATTTATAAATAAATTTGATAATTGTGAGAAGAGATTAAATAAATCATTAGAAAAGGCATTAGACTTGCTTAATAAAAAGAATACAATAAGATTTATGGATAGAAATGTTTTATATACTATAAATGTTAACGATATACTTTATATAACAAAAGATAGTTTTGAAAGAAAAACAATTATTAAAACAGATTATGGTGAATTTAAAGTTAATTTATCACTTGCAAATGTTGTTGAAATGCTTGATGATAGATTTGTTCAAACGCATAGAGCTTGTTATATAAATTCAGATAGGAAAGTTAAAATAGATAAGGCAAGTAGAATAATAACTTTTGATAATGGTGAGACAATAGATTTGCTTTCGGATAAATATAAGAAGGGTTGTGTTTTTAATGATTGATATGATAATTCTTATATTATTGGGTTCTGTGTTATTTTTGTCGATGATAGTTTCGTGGCATATTTTATTAAAAAAGAAAATTAATTTTAAGGATTATAAATTATATGTATCTTTGATTGGAATGACATTATCATCTATAATAAATTTTTATGTTGTTAACAATTTTATTAGAATTTTTACAGTAACTATTATATTTATATTATTTTTTACATTCTTGTTTAGGGAAAAACTTTATAAATGTATAATGACACCGATTTTTACTCAAGTAATAATTTTTATATCTGAATTTTTGTATTCTATAATTTTGTTGTTAATATTAGGAGATAATGCAGAAAAAATTATGGGAACTATATTAGGTAATTTTGCGACTAACGTCGTTGTTGCAATTTTATTATTAATATTTATATCATTTAAATTTGTTAGAAAATTATATGAGATTATTTTAAAGGCAACAGATAAAATTAATTCAGCTCAATTAAGTATATTTTGTATAATAGGTGTTCTTATATTAAACATTTTGCTTACTTCATCATATAATGAGGTAAAGATTCAATATATTTTAATATTTAATGTTGCAATTACAATATTTGTTTTATCTATCATATTCTATTCTTTTAAAACGCAAAACAAATATAATAAAGTATCTAATAAATATAATATAGCTATTAAAAGTTTAAATGATTTTGAAAATATGATGACAAAATATAGAATCGCTAATCATGAAAATAAAAATTTATTACTAACTATTAGAGCAATGATAGTAAATCAAGATAAAGATATTCCTAAGTATATAGATTCGATGATTGAGCAAAAATATATGGACGATGAAAAATTACTTTTTCAAGTTAGTTCTATACCATCTGGAGGTCTTAGAGCTACAATTTATTCTGAGATTTTAAAAATAAAAGATAATAAAATAAATTATTTGTTAAATATAGGAAGAGATATTAGAACTGTAGATTTAATAGAACTTGATACTGATACAATTATAGATATATGTAAAATAATAGGTGTATTTATAGATAATTCTATTGAGGAAGTGAAAAAGCTTAAACATAAAAATATAGTTATAGATATTTATACTGAAAATAAATCATTAACTATAAAAGTTTCAAATAATTATAAAGGTAATATAGACCTTACAAAAATCAATAACGAAGGATATACTACAAAAGGTAAAGGACATGGATATGGACTTGCATTAGTACAAAATATAGTAAATAATAATTCTATATTTGAACATAGAACAGAAATAAGTAAAAATATATTTAGTCAAACATTAATAATAAAAAATCACATTAAGTAATAATGTGACTTTTTAGTAACAATTATTTAATTAATGATTCTGGGCATTCTTCTTCATCCCAATACATTGCTAAGCATGCTTGACTTCCAGTATTAGCAGCTCCTATTCCTAATAAAGCTAATAAGTTAGCGAAAAACATATAACTGCCTCCTTCCTCTTCTTTTATATTTAAACCTAAAATGGTTTAAAACAAATTAATTAGCAAAATCTGGGTGTTCCTTTAAAAATGTTATGTAATTATTATAAGGTAATTTAAATATTTTATATATTGTAGGAGATATCATACAATTTTGCAATATAATAGAAAAAATCATACAATTAGCTATTAAATTATTTTTAGTAAATATTGAAATAAAACTGTAAATAATTGTTAATATTGTTGAAATTGTCTTATATATTGCTCTCCTTTTTTTGTTTACTATAGGTCTTTTCTTTGTATCAGCTGGACTATTTTTAAACATAAGGTATATTCCAAATATACTAATTATTAATTTTAAATAAATAGGAATATTAATAATTATACTTAAGTAAGGTATTCCTATAAATAAAATGGTTGAAAATAATAAGCATATCCAACTTTTTGTCGCATGTAGTCCAAAAGATGTCAGTCTAATAATATTATAGATTAGCGTAAAAATAATCATTTCTTTAAAAATTCCAAGAATAAGTGCTATAAAAAATATAACAATAGTTTTTGAAATCAATAAATAAATTCCAACAAGTCCATATTCTATTTCTTTGAGTTTTACATCATCATATTTGGTATTATTTTTAATAAAATTCATTGTCCTTTTTATAAGAAATTTTTTCATAACACACTACCCCTTAAGCTTAAGATTAATTATAATATTTTAGATAAAATAAAAAAAGAGGATACGTTCCAATTACAATTTTATGTGATTAATAATTTTGTTTGTGTTTTACTAGTACACACATTTTTTTATTTCAAACGCAAAAATTTATACTTTAAGCAAATTACCTTTTTTAGGGTTTTCATTTATGATAGAATTAGAATGCTTTCCTAAAGATATGCAGATTATCGTTACAGCAATGGCGAAGTATGTCGAATTTTTGGGAGCAATAAGTGTAACTAAAAGGAATTTTTAATGTTATACTTAAATAGTCAACAAGAACTAGAAGGGAGATGTGTTTCGTGATTACTGGCAAAGTAAAGTGGTTCAATAACGAAAAAGGGTTTGGATTTATTGAATATAGTGAGCAAGAAGATATATTTGTTCATTATTCAGCTATTCTATCTGAGGGTTATAAAACCTTAGTAGAAGGTCAATATGTTAAATTTGATTTAGTGAGAACTGATAAAGGTTTACAAGCAAAAAATGTAATAGAAATAAAAACTGCTTTAGTTTAGTAGTTTTTTATTTTTTTTCACATAAATTACTTATAAAGTGTGCTATAATATTTATAGAAAGGATTGGTGGATATGAAATTTAATATTCATGGAAAGAAGTTAGAAGTAACTGAATCAATAAAGAATTACATAGAAGAAAAAATAGGGAGATTAGATAAATATTTTGAGAATCCAGATGATATAACAGCCACTGCGTTAATTAAATTAAGAGGTAATGAACAAGTTGTTGAAGTTACAATAAATGCTAATAAATTTATCTTAAGAGGTGAAGAATCAAGTAAAGATTTATATGCTTCAATAGATAAAGTTTCAGATAAAATAGAAAGACAAATAAGAAAAAATAAAACTAGAATGAAAAAACAAGTAAACAAAGATGCGATTAGAGATTTTGCTTTGGACTTTGAAGAGAAAGAAGAAAACGATAGAGTAATTGTTAAAAGAAAAACAATAGAAGATAAACCTATGAACGAAGAAGAAGCGATACTTCAAATGGAACTTTTAGGTCATGAATTCTTTGCTTTTAGAAATGTTGATACTAAAGAAGTAGAAGTTTTATATAAAAGAAAAGATGGAGATTATGGAATACTTGAAATAAAATAGGTTTTACTGCCTATTTTTTTCAAAATAACTATTATTTTACCCATTTTTTTGATAAAATAGATATATATACAAAGGAGAATGAGACATGGGATTATTTAAAAACTTATTTAATCATGAAAATAAAGAGTTAGAAAAGTTTAAAAAGATTGCTGATGAAGTAATTGCTTTAGATGAAGAGTACTCTAAATTATCTGATAAAAAATTAAAGGATAAAACTAAAGAATTTAAAGAAAGACTTGCAAACGGAGAAACCCTAGAAGATATAAAAGTAGAGGCATTCGCAACTGCAAGAGAGGCAGCTTACCGTGTTATTGGGGAGAAACCATTCTATGTACAAATACTAGGTGGTCTTGCGATACACTATGGTAATATTGCTGAGATGAAAACAGGTGAAGGTAAAACCTTAACTTCTACAATGCCTGCTTATTTAAACGCACTAACTGGTGAGGGTGTACATATAATTACAGTTAATGAATACCTAGCTAACCGTGATGCGAACTGGATGGGTGAAATCTATAGATTTTTAGGACTTACTGTTGGAGTAAACTTAAGAGAACTTACTCCAAGTGAAAAGAAAGAGCAATATAACTGTGATATATTATATTCAACTAATAATGAAATAGGATTTGACTATCTAAGAGATAACATGGTAGTAAAAGCATCAGATAGAGTTGCTAGACCATATAATTTTGCAATTATTGATGAGGTAGACTCAGTATTAATAGATGAAGCAAGAACTCCACTTATTATATCTGGTGGATTTATGAAGTCTGCTAATTTATATATGCAAACAGATAAATTTGCTAAAAGTTTAAAAGAAAACGAAGGATATATATACGATGAAAAGACTAAAGCAGTCTCACTAGACCAAACAGGTATAGAAAAAGCAGAGAAGGCTTTTGGTGTTGATAACTTATACGATATAAGTCATACTAATTTAGTTCACTTTATAAATCAAGCGTTAAAGGCAAACTATGCGATGAAACTAGATGTAGATTATGTAGTAAACGATGGTAAGATAGTAATAGTTGACCCATTTACAGGAAGACTTATGCAAGGTCGTGCTTATTCAGATGGTCTGCACCAAGCAATAGAGGCTAAAGAAGGGGTAACAATAAATGAAGAGACTAAGACTTTAGCTACTATTACATTCCAAAACTTATTTAGAATGTATAAAAAACTATCAGGAATGACAGGTACTGCTAAAACAGAAGAGGAAGAGTTTAGAGATATATATAACATGTATGTTATACAAGTTCCAACTAATAAACCTGTTATTCGTAAAGATTATGGAGATTTGTTGTTTGCAACTAAAGAAGGTAAATATAAAGCAATAGTTAACGAAATAAAAGAGCGTCATGCAACAGGACAACCAGTTTTAGTTGGTACAATAGCAGTTGAAACTAGTGAACTTATAAGTGAAAGACTTAAGAAAATGAGAATACCACACGAAGTGTTAAATGCTAAAAACCATGCAAGAGAAGCTGAGATAATTGCTAAGGCTGGTGAAAAAGGTGCAGTTACAATAGCAACTAATATGGCTGGACGTGGTACAGATATTAAATTGACCGATGAGGTAAAAGCTCTTGGAGGACTATTTGTAATCGGTACTGAAAGACATGAATCAAGACGTATAGACAATCAGTTAAGAGGTCGTTCAGGACGTCAAGGAGACCCAGGTGAGAGTCAATTCTGTGTATCATTTGAAGATGACTTAATGGTAAGATTTGGTACTGATAGAGCTAAATTAATGCTTCAAAGAGTTGGATTTAGTGAAGATGTATCAATTAGAAATAAAATGTTATCTAATTCAATAGAATCTGCTCAAAAAAGAGTTGAAGGAAATAACTTCGATATGAGAAAGACTTTACTTGAATACGATGATGTTATAAACGAACAAAGAAATATTATTTATGATAAGAGAAATCAAATACTAGATATGGAATCAATTCACGAATCTACTTTAGAAACATTTAAAAATTATGTAAGTGATGTAGTTTATTCTCACTTTGATGAAAATGATAACTTAAGTAGAAATGATAAATCAGAGATATTAGAAACTATTAACGATTTATTAAAACATAAAGTTACATTTGATGAAATAGAATACAAGAGTTCTGAAGAGATAGTAGATTACTTATATGAAAAATTATCTTTAGAATATGAAGAAAAAGTAAAGAAGATACCTGAGGAAGTAACAAATGAATTTGAAAAAGCAATTACTTTAAGAGTTATAGATACACATTGGATGGAACACATCAATACTATGGCTCATTTAAGAGAGGGAATTCATTTAAGAAGTTATGCACAAAATAACCCTCTTAGAGAATATAAAACTGAAGGTTATGAGTTATTTGACGAATTACTTGCTAAGATAGACGCACAAACAACTACTTATTTACTTAAAGCAGAAGTAAGACAAAATAGTGAGCGTAAGAAAGTAGCAGAGGGTGTTACTAACGAAACAAAAGATAAGACCAAAACTGCTGCACCTAAAAGAGTTAAGAAAATAGGTAGAAATGAACCATGCCCATGTGGGTCAGGTAAGAAGTATAAAAATTGCTGTGGTAAATAAAGGAAAAACAAGTAGTATGTATACAAATTATGCATACTACCATATGTAAAAAGGGGGATTAAAATGAAAACAGATATAATAACAACTGAAATTGTTGTAAAAGAAAATAAAATTGGAATAATGCGAGTTGGTAATGTAAATTATATTTCTTTGACCGATTTAGCACGATATAAAGATAAAGAAAGAACTGACTATATAATTCAAAACTGGATGAGAACTACAAATACAATTCTTTTCTTAGGAACGTGGGAGAATATAAATAATCCAAATTTTAATTCCGTCGAATTCGATGGGTTTAAAAATGAATCAGGGACAAACGCTTTTGTGATGACTCCAAAAAAATGGATTACATCAACAAATGCCATTGGCGTAATTTCAAAACAAGGAAGATATAATGGTGGAACTTTTGCTCATCCAGATATTGCTTTTGAATTTGCCAGTTGGCTCAGAATTTAAATTATACTTAATAACTGAATTCGAAAGATTAAAAACAAATGAGGCTTATCAATATAAAATTGAGTGGAGTGCAACTAGACTTTTATCAAAAGTTAATTATGTTGTTCATACAGATGCAATTAAGAAATGCATAGTTCCAACTTTAACTGAAAAACAAAAACAATTCGTGTATGCTGAAGAAGCTGATGTATTGAATGTAGCACTATTTGGGATGACTGCTAAAGAATGGAGAGATAAGAATCCTAACTTAAAAGGTAATATTAGAGATTATACAGATTTACTTCATTTAGTAATTTTAAATAATTTACAAAATACAAAAGCAGAATTAATTGAAGAAAAAGTCCCTCAAAGAGAAAGACCTATTAGATTAAACGATTCAGCAAGAAGACAAATGGAAGCATTAAAAGATAACAAAAGTCTTAAGGATTTAGAATTATTGCAAAAACAAGTTAATGAGAATAACTAATTAAGCAATGAAAACTATACAATTAAGATTAAACTAATGTAGGTAATCTCTTATATTCATTGCTTTAGAAATAATGATAAAATAAGTGCTAGTTATTCTTAAAAATTAAATTATTTAAAATTAAAAGAAATGTTAACGAAAAAGTATGTTAACATTTTTAAATTTTTATGAAACATTAAAAATTTGCCAGTCAGTTTCAAGTGAATATCATATTACAGTAAATAGAAAATATAATAAAAATTTAAAAAGTGAAATTACACTTTGTCCAAAAATTTATTGACATTATCAGTATGAAAAAATAATTGAAAAAATTTATAAAATGTGTTATATTATTAACGAGTTGAGAAATCAACTTTGTGATTTAAATATTTTATATGGAAAAATGAAAATCCTATATGAATAGTTGTAAGGAATTAGCCTTATGATTAAGGACACACTAAATGAACTGTGTGAAAAGGAATTATTAAATAATAGGAGGTTTCATATGAAAGAAAGTTGTAAAGACTATTTAAGTCACAGTGAATCAAAGACCTTTAATGAAGTTCTTTTCTCTTATATTGATGAAAAGTGCGTTAAAGATTCCGAGATTTATAAAAAAGTAAATATAGATAGAAAATTATTTTCTAAAATCAGATGTAGTAGTGATTATATTCCTAGAAGGAATGTAATTATCAAATTATGCTTTGCTTTAGGTTTAAGTAAGGACAACTTTAACAAATTGTTAAATAGTGCTGGCTATTCCTTAAGTAATAGTAAATTTGACTTAGTTATTGCATACTGCTTGGATAATGGTATTTATGATATTAATATCGTAAACGATTATCTCTATACTTACGTGAATGCTGTTTTATAACAGTATTTTTTTGTCGCTTTTACAGCGACCTTTTTATTTTTAATTTGTTATACAATAAATATGTAAAAGGAAAAAGTCTCATACAGCAAAAGCAACAATTATTGAATATAGATTAAACACTTAATTATAGTGTAATTGAGTCTTGTTAATAAAGCCACTAACAGCAAACAAAAAATGTATTATTTATAAGGAATTATTTGTGGCTTGTTCCTTTTAAATAAAATGGAGGTGTTCTTATGAACTTATTAGATGGAATGAAAAAAAACAATACTATAACGAATACGAAAGGTTCTGAATATTATGCTACAACATATGACAGCAATTTAGATGTTTTTACTATGCTTACAAGATTTAATAATGAAGATAATATTATTAGATTATTTAATAATGCATTAAATGAGGACACTAATTTAGCTTTAGCAAATTTGCTATATATTCTTGATATTAGAAATGGCAAAGGAGAAAGAAGACTATTTAAGATTATATATAATTCATTATGTAAAAATTATCCTGAATATGCATTAAGAATATTGCCATTTATTAGTGAATTAGGAAGATATGATTATGTGCTTGTAGGATTAGATACACCAATAGAAAAAGAAACGGTAGATTTAATAAAAAAACAACTTGAATTAGATAAAGAATCTGAGATTCCATCTTTACTAGCTAAATGGTTACCATCTCATAGAACACATGGAATTAATAACTTGGTAGCTAAAAAGTTAATGAAAGCTTTAAATATGTCTGAAAAAGAATATAGAACAACATTATCTAATCTTAGAAGTAAACTTAACCTAGTTGAAAAAAATCTTACTAACAGGGAATATGACAATATAGATTTTTCAAAAATACCTTCTAAGGCTATAATTAAATATAATGAATCATATACTAAAAATATGCCTGAAAAATTTAAACAATACAAAGATTCAGTTGCAAAAGGTAAAAATAAAATTAATACAACAGGTATGTTCTCATATGAAATAATCAAAAAAATAATATTTGGACAAGATTGTGATACACAATTATATGATTTAATGTGGAAAAATCAAAAGGAAATCATAGATTCAAAATCAAAAAATCTTCTTGTAGTTGCTGACACATCAGGGTCAATGATATCATATGGTGCGATACCATATTGCACATCTGTTGGACTTGCTTTGTATATTGCAGAAAGGAATGAGGGATTTTTTAAGAATCATTTTATAACTTTCTCAGAAAAACCTACATTGCAAGAAGTAAAGGGAAATTCATTATTAGAAAAGGTTCATAACATGCAACAAATAAATGCTTGGAATACAGATATAGATAAAGTTTTTGAATTAATTTTGAAAACGGCTCAGGAAAACAATCTTAAACAAAGAGAATTGCCAGAGCAAATTTTAATAATTTCTGATATGGAATTTGATAGTGGCGTTCATTCAACAACTGGAACAAATTTTAACGGTTGGAAAAAAGCATTTACTGAATCAGGATACAAACTTCCAACAATTATCTTTTGGAATGTTGCAGGTTCTACAAATGGAGTTCCAACAACTAAGTTTGAAAATGATGTAGCAATGATTAGTGGTTTTTCAACAAATATATTAAGTAATGTTTTAACACTTGATAAATATTCACCAAAAGATGTAATGTTAGATAAACTTTCAATTTATCTTGAAATGTTAAACACTAATGGTTAATACAATATTTTGAAATTTTCAATAAAGCAGGTACAAAAACCTTCTTTTTTGTAGGCAAAACAATTATAATACCATAGTACACCACTCTGTTAAAACAAAGTATAATAAAAAACAACAATTTTATTGTCCTTTCTTTAATATTATTTCATGCAAAGACGAATAATCAGTTAAAGTACAACTGACTTTTAAAATACCACTATACATTTTATACATTTTTACATGTTATTAAACATGCAAAAATACATGCAAATGATAAAAGCATGTAAAAAGTATTGACAAAATTAAAATAATGTTATATTATATGCATGTTAAGAAGGAGAAATATACTATGACAATAAAAAAATTTGCTGAATACATGATAGAAAACTATAACGATGATATATTAGAACAATATCGTGATTCTAAAAACATGAAAAAGAATAGAATAAAAAATCTTAAAAAATTTAAAGAGGTAAAAGAAAGTGTACCTGAGGTATTTGCTATTAACGATTTAATTACAACATTTAAACCAGGACCAGAATACAATTATTCAGAAGCACCTTGGATTCAAATTCATGATGAAAAAAATAAAAAGGGTACAACAGGATTATACATAGGTATTTCATTTAATAGAAATGATAAATTACTTGAATTGTGGATTGGCTTTGGAAGCAGTAAATATGGTAGAAAAGAAATGTTTGCTAAAAGAGCAGATTATGTTTTAGGCTTTAAAAAAATAGAACCTATGCTAAAAAGAGGTTTTAACTATGCCCCTAATGACTTTCATGATGCTATTATTGTTTCTAAAAATATCCCTGTTAGTAATATTATCGATGAATCTGTTAGAAATGACTTAGAATATTTAGGTTCGCTTTATCTTAAATACTTAAATAAATCATATTTTTCTAGTTTTAAAGTATCTGATAATTCATACTTAAATGAAATTGAAAATCCTATAGCTAATGATAAAAAAATATCTGGCACAAACATAATTTATGTTGGGCCTCCTGGATGTGGAAAATCTCATAAAGTACATAATATGTATTTAACTGTAAAAGATGAAGATGGCAACACCAAAATGGTTGATAGTAGAAAATATGAAGTAGTAACTTTTCATCCTGAATATACAGCTAGTAATTTTATAGGAAGTATAATGCCTATTACTGATAATGATGAGATTAAATATGATTTTGTACCTGGACCATTTTCAAATATATTAAAAAGGGCAATTGATAATCCTCAAAGTAATTTCTATTTAATAATAGAAGAAATAAATAGAGGAAATGCAGCTGCTATATTTGGTGATATATTTGTGTTATTAGACCGTGTTAATAATAACGGTGAAAGTAAATATGAAATAAGTCATGCGTTACTTGCAAAATTTATTTATAATGAACCAACTAAAAAGATAAAAATACCTAATAATTTATCTATTATAGCTACTATGAATTCTACTGACCAAAACACAATGCCATTAGATTCAGCATTCCAAAGAAGATGGGATACTATTTGGGTACTAGATGAAGATGATGCTGAAATTGATAAATTATATATTAAAGGATATGGAGATTTAACATGGGGTAAATTTAGAACAGTTTTAAATAATAAAATTTTAAAATCACAAAATAATCTATATGATTATGAAGATAAAGTTTTATCTGCTTATTATATAAGCAAAAGTTACTTATCCGAAAATCCAACTGATTATGAGAAAGATAGAGAAAGATTCGCAAATAACATATTGACATATTTATTTTTAGATGTTTGCAAATACAATAAAACGTTATTATTTAAAGAAAATATAAATTGCATTTCTGAATTACTAAAAAAAGCTAAAACTAATAAACTTAATATTTTTGCTGATGACATAATAGAGGAATTTAATAAATGAATCAAATAGAAATTAAGGTCGCAAAAAGTGATTTAGATTTTGTAGGTATTGAGTGTAGAAATAATATAATGAAAATTACCTTTCCAGTAGGATATAATATTGAAGAAAACAAATTTAATGATGAAGAATTTTCTAAACTTGAAAAATATCATTCTGATGTTTTACTGCTTATTAAAATTTTACAAAAAAATAATGAAAATTATTTTGATGACGGATTATTGCCATTTAACTTTTCAGCAGCGGTATATCTGATTAACGATTATTTTAAAAACGGATTAATTAATAAGTATAAATATAATAACACACGTATAGAAACAAACAATATAAACTGGGAAAAAACAATTAATACAAAAATTCCTTTTTATAGCAATGGTAATTTTGTATATTGGGACAAAGTATACAAAAAAGTAGAAGATACATATGATGATATAACACAAATTCAAAAGTTTTGCCTACATAAATCTTTTCTAATATTAAAAATATTTTATAATGGTTATGATATATATAGCGACTCTAAATTTACTAAAGAAGAAATGCTTTATAAAATAAAGAATGCATTAAATGAAACTAATGTAGATGAAAATAAGAAAAGACTAAATATGATGAAAGAGTTTATAAATGGAACATCGTTAAGTACTATTAATAACGAAGAGATTAAAATAGGAATGCAATATTTTAATAAAAAATGGGAAGATATGTTAAGAAAGATTATTAAAGATAAATATGATTTTATAGACGAATTACCACAAGCTTATTATGTACCACGTGAAGGTAAGAAAATATATGTTTCAAAACTAGTTCCTGATATTGTTTTTGAAGATGAAAATTATATATACATAGTGGATGCCAAATATTATAAAATTGGCTCACTTCCCCAAACGTCGGATATATCTAAGCAGTTAATATATGCTATGTATATAAGTAGGAAAATAAAAAATAAACCAATAAAAAATATATTTTTATTACCAAATACACTTGATATAAATAACCCAATATTAGATTATGGATATGCTACAATGGAAATAGAAAACAGTACTAAAAATATAAAAGTAGAAACTTATTTTATTGATACTAAGTATGTATTACAAAAATATTGAAAGAACTTTATAAAATAAGCTGCTAAAATAATAAAAATATGATATAATAAATTTATAGCAAGAAAGAAGGATTAATATGTCAAAAGAAAAGAAAAAAACAATTATATTAATAGTAGTATTATCATTGATTGCTTTGGCACTAATAGTTGTATTTACAGTTGATACATTAAAGAAAAACGGAACTATACCTAATAGTGAGCAAGCTGAAATAATAGATGGATTTAATAAAGCGTTTAACTCAAAAGAAAGAACAGTAATTTATTATGCAAGTACAAATTGTAGTTGGTGTTCTATGTTAACTCCGATACTTGAATCTATTTCAGAGGAATACGATATGGATTATTATTATGTAGATACATCTAAACTAGCTAAAAAACAAATGAATGATATACTTGAAAAATTAGAAATGCCAAAACACGCTACTCCAACTACTGTTGTTGTAGAAAACGGTAAAGTTATAGCTACAGAAAATGGTTATGTTGAAGGCGAAGAGTATGTAGAATTCTTAAAAGGTGCGGGAGTACTTCCTGAGGATGCAGTATATGGTGAAGACAAGAATATAACATTTATTAATTACGATGAATACTCTAAGTTAATTAAAGACAAAAAGAATCATATAATAGTTATAGGTTCAACAACTTGTCCACATTGTTTAGCAATTAAGCCGGCTTTAAATGAAGTAGCAGGTAACTATAATATTACAATTAATTATTTAACTCTTGATGAGATGGAACAAACTGATAAAAATAATTTCTTTAAAAGTTTAGAAACTATTGGGTATGATGATGAAAAATTTTTAGAAGAAGGCTCTATAGGAACACCATTAGTACTAATGATTAAAAACAATAAAGTAAGCGATTATTTTTCCGGGGAAAGAACAATCTCTCAATTAGTAAGAGAATTTACTAAAGCAGGATTTATTAAAGAATAGTATAACTTATGTTATATTATTTTTAAAATATTTTATTGATAAATTTGATATACATGATATAATAATATTTAGGTGATAGATTGAAAACAAATTAAAATTTTCATTACTATGTATGCCTTGTATGAAGGATGTGAGATTATTATGAAAAATGTTTATGAATTAGTTAAGGAATTTAAAAATAAATATCCGGGAACTATCGCTTGGCGATTAAAGGCTCATTCTAAAGTTATAGAAAAGTATTTAAATCCTGGAGAAGAAGTTAAATTTGTGTTTGCCGCACAAAAAGGTTTATCTTCGATTGATATATTTTCTACATTTGTAATTGCTTTAACAAACAAAAGAATATTACTTGCACAAAAAAGATTATTTTTTGGATATACGTATCTTGCTATTACTCCAGATATGTTTAATGACTTAACAGTAAATACTGGAATAATTTGGGGCAAGTTATATATTGATACAGTAAAAGAAACAGTACTTTTATCTAATATATCTAAGCGTGCGATGGACGATATTGAAACAGAAATTACTGAATATATGATGAATGAAAAGCAAAAATATAAATTAAATTCAGAAAATAACTAATTAATTTGTAGTATGGTGTATTATGAATAAAAAATATAAATTAATTATATTGCTTATAGTATTAATTATTTTAATAATAGTTTTAAAACAAATATTAACTTTTAATAGTATAACTTATAAACTAAATATAGATAATAATAAAATAAATATAAAAGAAACTTATAAAGATAATTATTATATAGAACTTACTTTTAATAAAAAAGTATATCCTTTTAGAATATATAAAAACTTAAATAAAAGAAAAATTATAAAAGATGCATTTATATATAAAGATGATAGTGTAGAATGTGTTTTACCTATTATAGATAATTCTTTATATACAGATATGATGTGTTTTAAAGATGATATATTATACGATTATAACTCTATTAAAGGAGAGTTTATCAATTTAGATAAATATGTAGAATCTATAGATTTATATAATAGTAATAACTTTGATAATACAATTCTTGATACTAAAATAGTAGGTACAGTAAAATATAATACATTTGATAATTTCGATAAAATAACTGCAATAACTACATATAATGGATTATTTATAAATGGAGAAAGTATTGAACTATTTGAAAAAGATATATACAACAATAAACTAAATGCATTTATTGATGGATACTATATAACAGCAGATTATGAAAGCACTTATACATTTAGATATTTTTATATAGTTAATTTAAATACAAAAGAGATTAGAAAGTTAGAATCAAAAATAGAAATTTCATATGATTCTTATATAGAAGGTATAGTTGATGATAAACTCTATATATACGATAAAGATAATGAAAATCAATATGAAATAGATATAGAAAATAACGAAATAAAGTTAATATCTAGTGATAAATATATCAAGTACTATAACAATAAAAAATGGGAAAAGATGAATAAAACTAAAGCAAATAACGAGATATATTTTAACTATGAAACACTAGATAATTATTTTACTGATTATGATTTAGTAAAAGAGTCAGATGAATATTACTATCTATTTAAAAAAGATGGTATATCATATAACCTTTATAGAGTAGATAAAAATAATATAGAAGTTTATAAATATCTACTAGATGTTCCAACAACTGATATAAAATTTAATGATAATTACTTATATTATATATATAAGAATAAACTTTATTATTATAGCGATTGTACTGGAATAAAAACAATACTTGAAAACTCTGAATTAGAGTTTAACGATACGATAAAATATTATATAGATTAAGGAGGACTTATGAAAACGATACTTACAGGAGATAGACCAACAGGAAGACTTCATTTAGGACACTATTTTGGGTCATTAGAAAATAGAGTAAAAATGCAATACGATTATGATACTTATATATTAATAGCAGATGTTCAAGCACTCACAGATAACTTTAATAATCCAAAGAAAGTTAGAGATAATGTCCGTGAAGTAGCTCTTGATTATCTTGCTGCTGGAATAGATCCAAAACAATCACACATATATATTCAATCGCTTATTCCTGAAACAGCAGAACTAACAGTATATTTTTCTAACTTAGTGTCAGTATCTCGTCTATTTAGAAATCCAACTACTAAGTTTGAAGTTGCTCAAAAAAAAGAATTGTTTGGTAACGACGGAGAAAGTATTACTTATGGATTTTTAGGTTACCCAGTATCTCAGGCAGCAGATATTGCGTGTGTTAATGCAAATATAGTACCTGTTGGAGAAGACCAGTTGCCACACTTAGAACAAGCAAGAGAAATAGTTAGGAAGTTTAATAAAATATATGGAGATACATTTAATGAACCAGAAGCAGTACTTAGTAAAAATCCTAGAATTAAAGGTTTAGATGGAAATGAGAAAATGAGTAAATCACTTAACAACTGCATATATCTATCAGATGATGAAGAAACTATTACTAAAAAAGTAATGGATGCAAAAACAGATCCTAATAAACTTAGAAAAGATGACCCTGCAAATCCTGATATTTGTATGGTATATTATTACCACCAATTAATTAAAAATCCAAATATAGAGGATGTGTGCAGCGAATGCAAAAAGGGAGAAAGAGGCTGTGTATTTTGTAAGAAAGAACTTGCTCGCAACATTATAGAATTTTTAAAACCAATACAAGAGAGACGTAAATATTATGAAGATAGACCTGATGAAGTAGATAGAATATTAAAAGAAGGTACAGAGGCAACAAAGAAAAAAGCAGAAGAAGTAATGAAACGCGTAAGAGAGAATATGAAACTTGATTATTTTGAGTAAAATAGTAATAAAAAGTTAATAAAATAATATATTTTTATTGACTTTTTTAGTATTTTTTAGTATTATTTTAGTTGGTACATTTAATCCCACATTTAGTAAGTCTTGGGAAAACTTGCTATATGTATTGGAGAAAGGAAAAATTTATGAAAAATTCATTTATGCAAAAAAAAGAAACAGTAGAGCGTAATTGGTATGTTATAGATGCTGAAGGTGTTAGTTTAGGACGCCTAGCAACTAAAGTAGCAGATGTTTTACGCGGAAAGCATAAACCTACTTACACACCGCATATCGATTGTGGAGATTATGTAATAGTAATTAATGCTTCAAAAGTTAATCTAACAGGAAATAAATTAGAAGATAAAATTTATTATAACCATTCAGGTTATACTGGAGGATTAAGAGAAAGAACTGCAAAAGAGATGAGAGAAAATTATCCAGTTGAGATGATTGAAAGAGCTGTTAAAGGTATGATACCTCATACTAGATTAGGTAGACAAGTAATTAAGAAATTATTTGTTTATGAGGGTAGTGAACATCCTCATATGGCACAAAAGCCAGTAGAAATGAAAGTTAAATAAGGAGGGAAGACATGGCAAATAAAGTATTTATAGGAACAGGAAGAAGAAAGTCTTCAACTGCGCAAGTTAAAATGACTGCTGGAAGCGGTAAAATAACTGTTAATGGTGTAGATGTTAATGAGTTTATGCCATATGCAACTTATGTAATGGATTTAAAACAACCTTTAGTAGCTACAAATAATGAAAACACTTTCGATATAGAAGTTAAAGTATCTGGTGGTGGAGCAAGCGGTCAAACTGGAGCAATCCGTTTAGGTATAACTCGTGCTTTACTTGAATATGATAAAGCAAATGAAGCAAACGAAGATAGTTATAGAAAAATATTAAAGAAGGCTGGACTTGTTACTCGTGACCCAAGAGCTAAAGAGCGTAAGAAACCGGGTCTAAAAGCTGCTCGTCGTGCACCTCAATTCTCAAAACGTTAATTTTTACAGTTTTAAAAACCTAGAAATTGTTGATATTTCTAGGTTTTTTCGTTATTAAGAGTATGGTTAAACCTCATTAAATTTAGTTCGTAGCACACAAGTAGCACACAAGTAGGCAACACGCAGAAAATAGAAAAATGGTTTATCTTAAATAATTAACTGCTTCTAATAAATCTTGAATACCATTATCTTGAGTGTTAAACCTTATCGTTGGTAAATTTAAGAATAATCATTTTGTTTTGTTCCTTTTTTATAGTAAAAACATATTTTTTAAGTTCTTCAAATGTTTTAATAATTTTGCCTATATTCATGTATTACTTCATATATTAAGAAAAGGAAATTATCAATTAAGATAACTTCCTTTGCGGTAGAAGCCCAATTTTGTATTAGGCAAATAACCTTCAATTTTGTGTATTATAATTTACATTATGACCGCCGAAGCTAGGCTAGGACTACCAACTCCCAATAATAGTATATCATAAAAATATACTTTTATTAATTAAATTATATCACAAACTTTGAAAACAATGACAAAAAACAATAAATATTT
>CANRDA010000009.1 GCA_947629285.1 uncultured Bacilli bacterium | reverse complement strand
AAAAATTGATTATATCTAAATAATGTTGGAATAGACATTTCTCTATATCGCCATAATTGATTATAAGCATCTTCTAACTTAACATTTTCATCAGTAGCGGTTTTAAGTTCAATTACTACTAAAGGAATACTATTAATAAATACAATTATATCTGGTCTTTTTTGTTCAAATTCAATAATGGTGAATTGATTAATAGCTTGGAAGTGATTATTATTTATATCATCAAAATCTATTAATTTAACGTTCTTATATTGATATCCAGTATTTGTTTTAATTTCTACTGGTACACCTTGTAATAAATATTTAGTAAATTCTTTATTATCTTCAACAACATTATTATAAGTTAAATTTTTAATAGTTTTAATTGCTTCATTAATTTGTTCATCAGTAAAATCTCTATTAATATTAGCTAAATCATCAAATAAAGTAGCATCGTTAAAAACACTATGATAATCTCTTTCCATATCATATCCATTTTTACATTCGTATCCTAATTCAGATAATAACTGCATTGTCATGTCTTCTAATTGTTCTTCATTAAACATTTTTAATCACTTCCTATATTACTTATCAATTACTTGCCTTAATTCAATCTTTCCTTTGTCACCATAAAAATTATTTACAACTTGTGAGGTAACTTTATCTGCTTTTTCTATTTGTTGGCTGTCAAAAACATTATTTTCATCCACAATACCATTTTCTTCTAATGTTAATATCCAATTAAGCATCTCGTTTTTAACAGCATCTATAATACCTACCAAAGATGTTTTGCTTCCTTCATAGCAAAAATCTGTATCAAAATCTACTGAATTTATTAAAGTGTTTTTAATTTGCACTGGAACGCTAAACCTTACAATATCATTTTCTCTATTAATAGAAGTGGATTCAATTTCAGAAATTGGAATTTTTAATGGAATATGATTTAATCCATCACTTACTTCTTTTTGAGTTATTACATAAGGACACCATCCATAATATGGATTGTAAAACTTTATATTTAAAGGAATCTCTCTATATATTGGAACCTTTTTACTTCCATAACCATTTAATTCGTTATTAATCCACTCTATAAATTCTTTTTGCTTCAACTTCCGTGCAATAATTAGACAATGCCTTAATAAATCAGTTATTGAATATTTTTTATCGTTTATTTTATTTTCAAAATCTAAAACTAAACTGCCCATCTCTTATCCACCTACAATCATATACAAAATAATTCCCCCAACTACAGTAACTATTATTCCAACTATAATGTTAACAGTTATACTATTAGATCCACCATTATTTTGATTAATCTTTACTTTATTTTTATTGCCCTTGATATTATTATTAAACATAATTTTCTCCAAATTATCATACAAATAATAATTTGTACGACTAAATTTCTACATTTTCTAGGTCTATTTCTCCATTCATTAACTTTGGTAGTAAGGTATCTCGTAATTGCTCTAATGCTTTATTTTCCTTTTCATTTTCTAATATTCTTTCAAACATACCAGAAACATTATTATTGAATTTTGTCATCTCGTCATTTGGTAAATATGGTACTTCCATATTTTCGAACATATTTTTATTTATGTTATATGTTGTTGACCCACCAGCAATACTTTTCATAAAATCTGCTTGTTCTGAAAGATATTCATATAAATAATACAAATCATAATCTTTATCAATTATTATTGAATTTATCTGTTGATTGGTTTGTGATTCTTCGGTACTGATACTTACTAATCCAATAGTTGCAATGCAAGAAACAGAAATTGAATTTTTAGGAATAAGAGATTTTGCTCCAAGTTTAGTTATATATCTCTCTGTTTCAATTGTAAAAACTTGATTGTGCATATCTGGTATTGTAATAAATGGAATATTCCCATTCCAAAACTGATTATTTGATGTTGATGGAGTTTTACCAGTAATAACATTTTTTGCTATATCAGTAATTTTTTTATACACTACATTATCTTTGTTTCTTTCTAAAAAATTATGGAATATACAATTACAAATCTCCAACAAATTATCATTTATCTCATTATTTAATCTGATTTTATTTACAACAGAATCCATCACTTTAACAATTTTATCTTGTATATTTTTATCTGGTATTAGTAGTTTTAATTTTTTTAAAACAATTATAGGAATTTGAGGTTGGGCAGAACCTGTTTTTAAACTAAAGATTTGATCTCTAATAAATGGTGAAATAAGTTGATAATATAAATATTTCGTATTAATATTTGAATCATTATTTCTTATGATTAACATTCCAGAATTAATTCTAACATTATCAAATTTAACACTTTCATCATATAATCCAACATTTCCAATTGTTCCTCTAGTTGTCAGTACAATGTCATTTCTATTTAATTTTCCTTTTCTTAAAAGTTCATCTTTTTCTTTAGTTATAAAAACATTTTCATCAAAAGCAAAACCGTTTATAGTAACATTTTTAGCATTTAAAAATAAGCAATATCCTTTATTAAACATTTCGTCATTTCTAGGATAATTTTTTCCTCTATCACCATCAATTAATTCAATGTTAAGATCATCAAAATATTTGTAATCATTCATTTCTTTCACCTCCTGTTTCTATAACAAAATACGGATTTAAGCTATGTTTTGAAACTTCAGATAAAGGCATTTTTGATGATGATATTATAAATTTTGACATAACATTATTTTCAGCCCTTTCAATTCTTACGATTTTAAACCAACATTTAACTTTTTCTGTATTATTTCTATAGTATTCAGGTATTGTATTAATATCTAAAGGTCTTTCTTTTCTTATATCTTCAAAATAAGCCCAATATCTATCAGGAAATCCACTTTTAATTAAAAGAATTTTTCTTTCAGGTTGAGACATTAGTAAATCAATATTTTTTTGAGATAATGTATTTCCAAATTTACCATACCATACATAACCACTTTCACCAATTATCGCTTGATGTAATTTTATTGTTCCTTCCTTAGGAGCATAATTATCTGCAAACCTCAATGCTATTGTTTTCATAATGTTCTCCTTTCTCCTGCAAATCACAATTTGTATGATTAAATATCATATCCAATTGCTTTTAAATTCTTTTTTATTTCTTCTTCAAGTTTATGTGATTCATCAAATTGTTTAGATAAATCTTTAGTTAGTTTTTCCATTTTTTCTTCAAGTGGAATATCATCACTTTCTTGTTCTTTAACACCTACATATCTACCAGGAGTTAATACATAATCATTTGATTTTATTTCTTCTAATTTTGCTTTTTTACAATAACCCAACACATCTTCATAATTTGTATCATTTTGGTAATTATGGTAAGTATCAGCTATTTTTAAAATATCTTCTTTTGATAATTCTCTTAATTTTCTAGTAACCATTGTTCCCATATTACTAGCATTAATAAATAAAGTATATCCTTTTTGTTTTTTATTTCTATTAATAATCCAAATAGAGCAAGGAACAGTAACTGTATAGAACAAATTAGTAGGCATTGAAATAATACAATCAACTAAATCATTTTCTAATAACTTCTTTCTTATTTCTCCTTCTTGCCCACCAGCAGAAAGTGAACCATTTGCTAATATACAAGCCATTTTACCATTTTGGGATAATTTAGAAATCATATGTTGTAACCAAGCATAGTTGGCATTTCCTTTAGGAGCAAGTCCATATTTCCATCTTGGGTCTTTAGATACTTTATCAACATCCCATTCCATATTAAAAGGTGGATTAGCAAGTACAAAATCAGCTTTTAAATCTTTATGCAAATCTTCAGTGAAAGTATCAGCAGCATATTTACCTAAATCACCATTTAAAGAACGAATAGCTAAATTCATTTTTGCGAGTCTCCAAGTAGTAGGATTTTTTTCCTGACCATAAATACTAATATTATTAATATTTCCTTGGTGTTCTTGAACAAATTTTAATGATTGAATAAACATTCCACCAGAGCCACAAGCAGGGTCGTAGACTCTACCTTGATATGGTTCAATACATTCAACCATAGTTCTTACTAAACATGCTGGAGTATAAAATTCTCCACCTTTTTGTAATTCATTTTTAGCAAATTGTCCTAAGAAATATTCATATATTCTTCCAAGAATGTCTTTTTCTATTGCATCTTTAGTTCCTACTTTAATATTAGTAAATAAATCTATTAATTCTCCAAGATTAACATTTCTCATAGTTGGACTATTATAATCTTTAGGTAAAACATTTTTTAATGATGTATTATCTTTTTCAATTAAAGTTAAAGCATCATCAATGATTTCACCAATATTATTATCTTTAGAGTGTTCTACTAAATATTCCCATCTTGCATTTTTAGGAACATAAAATATATTTTTTTCAGTGTAAGAATCTTTTTCTTCTTCTAGTCCATAACCTTCCTCGACTAATTCTTTATATCTTTCTTCAAAAGAATCAGAAATATATTTTAAAAATATTAAACCCAATACTATAAATTTATAATCTGATACAGATACGGCTCCTCGCATTTTATCGGCTGCTGCCCATAATTTGTCTTCCAATACTTTTAAATCTTGTTCCTTCATAACACTACCTCCAACATTATCCCAAATTCACAAAACACATTCTGTAAAAAATAAAATTAAGTATATAATATATTATATCATAATTATTGGCAAAATTCGACTATTCATAGACAGTTATTTCCAATTTTAGATTTTATCTAATTTATCTTTGTTATTTTTATATATTAAATAATTTATAGTGCATTAAAATACCAGATATGGAAAATCCAGATACACTAAAAGGCAATCTGGACTAAACAAATGATTTTTCGTATATGATAATATTTTTCCATCAATTTTTTTTATTTCTTCTACTTTTTAGCAATGTTTTTAATTACACTTCTAATTGCTGTTTTACTTTCAACACAAATACTATTTATTTTGTTTAAAGAACAATTCAAACCAAAGTAAGCATAATATCAAAAAGTAATCATTTTGTTTTTAAAATTAATTCATTATTTTTAAATTTAACATGTTCACCACCAAAAGAAAAAACTAAACAATTAAAATGCTAATCATCGGCTTTTTTATTTTCAAGTTTATATTTAATTTCATCTTTTATTATATTCTTATCTCTTTCATTTTTTTCAACTTGATATAATACTCTAAATCTCTTAATTTCCTTATTTACAAATTTCACTACTTTCTTATCTTTCGAATTAAGAGATTTAAAGAATAAGTATTTGTCATTAAATGCATTGGCAATGCCATATTCTCCTGATACAACCTCAGTACTGAAAAGCAAACAATCTATTTCATTCAATATTTTATCATTCTCATCCACTCTAGATATGATGAATTTAAATATTTCCCAGCAAGATGTTGAAACATCAAATAATTTACATAAATCAATTACATTAGTATAAGTTTCATAATTATCATTTTCATTCAAGTATTTTAATATATCACTTCCCAAATCAGCATTATACTCACCTATTAAGTAATGTATATAATTAGATATTTTATAGTAATCGTTATTTTTCAAAAACTCCATGCACAATGATAAGTTATTGAATCTTTCCTCATTATAATTACTACAATCAGTTAAATTAATGTGACTATAAGAATTGTATAGATTTGTATTTGGATTATCTGCTATTTTATGTCTAAGAAGCATCCTTAAATCATTTGGATACTTTTCAAATAAATCATTTAAAAAATATTCATCTAAGCTGTTAAATTCACTATATCTAAAATTATCAAGCAATATTTTTAAATCATTGTAACTATACTCTTCAATAATCTTTTTCTCTGCATGAGGATTATATAACAGTTCCCCCATAATTCCTTTATTACCCTTATTATATTCTTTTACTTTGCTTAATAAATATTTTTTATATTTGCCCTTATTTACTAAATTGTTATTATTAATAATTAGTTTTAATATCTTTAATATCAAATTTTCATTTTTGACTTCCTCAACAAATTTTATTATTTTATTTAATAATTTTATATTTATATTGTCATCTATAAACATAGCTTGAATAATCTTATCTGCTTTTATATTTTCATCAATTACGAACTTATAATTGTTATCCTGCTTAACTATTCCAAGCAAAATGTATTCATTCCATTTTGTTTGAATTATTTTCTTTCCGTATTCTTTTAATGAACCTATTTCAATTAAAAACTTTTTTGCATTTAATATATTTGAATTGCAAACCTTTTCATTATCCATTGTATCTAATATAGCAATGATTTCTTTAATGTTATATTCTTTAAAATCTTTAATATATTTATCTAAATAATTTTTTCTATATTCTTCTTTTTCATTATACTTGAAACCGGGCATTTCCTCAATAAAAAAATTAAACAACATCGAATATAACGTTTGTATTTTATCTGATTTTAATTTTTTATAAAATTCACTATCTTTTAGTTTTGTATTTTTCCAAAGACATACAGATTTATATAATTCATTTTTACTAAAAGCATCTATTCTATCGTAATTATTATTAAAAAATTCATATATTGGATTGTAGTCGAATATATCGGAATTTCTTTCTAAATCACTATTGATATTAATCAATGCACGTAAAGCATCATTAGAATTGCTATTTAAGAATATATCTAATAATTCATCTATTGATTTATATATTTTAGTTTTATAATTATCATTAGGGGTTGCTCTATTGTTTTTGATACGAATTTTATTTATCTCAACTTCTTCACAGTAATTATAATTTATATTGCAAAAACATTCAACAAGTTTTATTCTAACATATTCATCCACTTTTCTATCAATAATTAAAGAATATGCTATCTCATGAATATTATAATTTCCATATCCTTTGCTAGAATCAACCTTGTCTGAAACCATTAAATCTCCTAAAAATTTATCAAATTTCCATACAATATTATTATTAGTAGATATTTCATATAAAATTGAAATTATGTTTTTAAAGTCATCAAACCATAAATATTTATAATATTGTAAAAACTCTAATAATTTCCCAAATTTATATTCGTATGTATCATAATTTAAAAAGTTAACAGTTTCTACAGGTAATTCGCCAAACTTTTTCACTATGGAATATATTATTCCTGAATCATAAATGCTTTTGTATTTTTCCTCATATTCATTAACCATTGGAATAATTTCAACCATTTTAGTAATAATATTTTCCAATTCATCTAAAGATTTTACTTCTTGTAGTTTCTTATTAAAATCTTTATCTAATAATAACTCTATATTTTTTGCACCACTTTTTATACTATCTACACGCCTGTTAACAAATTCTAAACTGGCTACAACCTTTAATATGTCTTTTCTTGCTTTTTCCAAAATTTTTATTATTCTATCATACTCTTTACTATCTTTTGATTGTAATTCATTTACATCTTTATAAACTATATCATGTCCAAATTCATTCATTGCATGGGATAATACTGTTGTCAATTGAATTTCACATAACATTCCCTTAAACTTATTTACATCTTTTTTTAGTGAAACTGTGATATTAGTTCCATCATATTTCATAATATCTTCAGATGGTCTGTATGCTTTAATATTAAATTCATCATAAATGATATTATTAAATTTTTTCAAATCATTTTCATTATAAAAAATTACCCTTACACCACTAAGGTCATTTAAGTCATTAATATTACAACAAACACCGTTAATAATTTCCTCAGTTAATTTATTTTTCAGTGAATCATATGACTTAACACGGCTATTTAAAGATTGATATTTAATTCCATTTTCAATAAGAATATTTTTTATTTTATTCTCTATATAAGAGGTAAATTCTACATATAATAGTTGAGAGGATAAATACTCATTTAACATTTTATCTTTTGCTTTTTTAAATTTTAAAGATGCCATATCCTTCCCTCCTTATAAAGTAAAAATTCTATACTCTAATTTTATAGAACTTTATGATTTCATTATACTACTCTCCTTATTAAATATCTGTAATAATTGTGTGTTTTTTATGAATCCAATTTTAAATAAAATTATAATTTCAATATAATCAATTGCTCATAACTTTATATATACCTTTCACTACTAACTATTATATAATTATAATAACAATTAAAATGCTTATAAAATCTAAGATATCATTATCCTCTTTTCAATATTTATTATATGATTTTGTTTTTCTCTATTCTCTGCTGTGACTTTAACAATAACCTATTTTTTACCAACCTTTAAATTTGCGTTCACTACAATTTCTGCTTTATCATTATTATTTTATAATTCACATTTTATATCTATATCTTTTTTATCATGAAATAAATACTTTTAAATGAATTAAAGATAATTTCTTTATTGTTTATAATAATTTTTTCCTTTTATATTACCATTTTTATTTATTTTTTTATTTGGGACATTAGAATATAACACTTGAAATACAATCAAGAATAAATCCTATGATGTATCCTACAATAAAATGTAAGGCTTTACCAATTAGATGGCCTTCTTTATCTCTAGGTGATCCAATTACAACTAGAATAATACCAACTATTGGAAAAGTTATACAACATTTAAACATAGCTGTTAAAATAGAAGTATTAGTCAATTGTAATAAAATACTATTAAACATTTTTAACATTTGAAAATATAAATCTAATGTATATTTTAAACCAAAAGTATAAATTAATATAGCAGATAGTACAATTAAACTAAATATAGAATTTGCTCTTTTTTTACTCATTATCTACTTCTATTTCTCAAAGCACTCCCAGCAACGCTTTTTGTTGCTTTAGTTGTTTTTTTACTTCTTAATTGGCTACTAGCTTTTTTAGCAACTCTTTTAGAAGTTCGTATACGGTTTGCCATCGAAATATCCTCCTTTCTATTTGAGAATATTGTCTAGTAATCATAAACTTATTAAAAATTATTGTAATTATCTTAAATCGATGATAAAATAACTATAGAAGTTATGTAACGCTTCAATATTCTCATTAATTTTATGAGAAGGTACAGTTTGCGGCAACAAACTGTTTTTTTGTACCCTCTCGCTCAAATAATATCATATATTTTAACACGAGTCAATATATTTAGTTTACATTTGTGCTTTTTTATGATAAAATATTAACCGGTGAGGGGTGATACAATGATGGAAGTAGGAAAAAATTTAAAAAGAGTTAGGTTACTCAAAAACCTATCGTTAAGAGATGCAGGACTACTATTAAATATGTCCGCACCAGCAATTTCAAAATACGAAAAAGGTGAAATACAACCTGACTCGCAAAAATTAATAAAATTTGCTAATGCTTATGGTGTAAAAGTCATTGAATTATTAAAATCATACGATATACCAGAAATGAAGTTTAGTGCTTTTAGGAAAAGACAACGACTTAAGGGAGAAAATCTTGAATTATTAAAAGAAATTATACAAAATAAAGTAGCAGATTATCTTGAAGTAATAGAATTAAATGAAGTAAAAACTATAGACAATAAAATTAAAAAATATATGTGTAGCAATGAAAATGATGCAGAACTAGCAGCTGAAGAATTTAGAAAAAATTATAAATTATCAATTAATCAACCAATTCCAGATTTAATAAATACATTAGAAAATATAGGAATACTAATTATTGAAATAGATAATACAAACGGAAGATTTTCTGACTTTGATGGACTTAGTGAGGTCGTTAAAGGTATCCCTTTAATAGTTTTATTAAATAATATTGACGGAGAAAGGCAAAGATTTACAATCGCACACGAGTTAGGACATCTAGTTTTAAATATTAAAAATTCAGATTTAAATGAAGAAAAAATGTGTAATAAGTTCGCAAGTAGCTTATTAATGCCTAAAGGAGCTGTAATCAATGAATTTGGTATTTCAAGGAATAACATAAGCTTCTATGAACTTCGAGCATTCAAAAATGAATATAAAGTTAGTATGGCTGCAACTATATATAGATTAAAAGAGTTAAATATTATATCTGAATACTTATTTAAAAAGATTACAATTTCATTTAGTTCAAAAGGATATAAAACACATGAGCCCTATCCCATTGAACCAGAAAAATCATATCAATTTAAACGACTTGTTCATAAATTAGAAGTAGATAACATCATATCTTTAAATAAAGCATGCGAGTTATTAGGAATGACTATAAATGACTATAACAACGAAGATAATAATTACCGATACTAATATAATAACAGATCTTAGTAATGCCAATATTTTAGACAAGTTTGTTAAATTAGATAATGTTTATATTAGTGATATGGTTAAACAAGATGAAATAAATTCTAATACTGGAAATATTAATATAATAAAGAAATTTAAAACTATCAATTCAACTGCAGAAGAGATTAATGAAATTTTTAAAATTTCAAAAGAAGTTAACGGATTATCTCCTTATGATATTATCAATTTTATAATAGCAAGAAATAACAGTGCAATTCTAGCAACAGGTGATAAAAAACTTAAAGATTATAGTGAAGCAAACGGAGTTAAAGTTATTAGGACTTTAAAAATAATTAAATTAATGAAGGAAAATAATATTATTACAATTAAAGAAGCAATTAACTCTTGCTTGAGTTTAAAAGAGCATAATAATACTCGTATACCTTCTGTTGATATTGATAATGTTATTAAAGAATTTGAAAAAGATTCAGTTACAGTCTGAATCTTTTTCAAATATCATATATTAACTTTTTCTTATGCAATTTTAGTGTTATTAATTTCTAAATATTTTAACCATTTAACATGAAAATTATCAAAATAATTTATTTTTCAACACTTTTTTATTTGCATTATGAAAAATATTATTTATATAACCTACAATTCTTTTGGACAATTTGACTTATATTTCACATTATGAAATCCATAAACTTTTTGACATTTGTTACAAATAATAGCAATCTCATCTAATCCATCTATATATCGTCCCTCACCTTTTTGAAGTACAATATCATTAGACTTACATTTTGGACAAGATACTATACCATTATTATTAATATCTTCTTGGCCACAATAATCTCTTATTATTTCATAACCATCTCGGTTATATTTAGGAACATATTCATCACTATTAAAGACTTTTATTCTACCAAACATAAATTCTAACTTATCAATTTTTTTCTCAGTATGATAATGACCACAATACCATTTATCATAATCTATATTTTTTTCAATTTTGTCTAAAAAAACTTCCATTGATTTATCTACTTTTGATTGATCTAAGCCTTCCATAAATACTTCTTTAGGTTCATACTTTAAAGGACAAGTGTGAGTTAATACTATATCAAAATGTTTACCTTTAACTTTATTTAAAATATTTTCTTGCTCTTTTTCATTTAACTGTTCATCCTTAAACCATTGATATCCATATCTTAATCGATATTCTTTATCAACCGAATATGCACCACCAATTACAAGAACGCTTTTTCCGTCTATATTATAAGATTCACCATCTTTAGCAAATATCAAATTAGGATAATCTTCTTCTATAAACACTTTGCCTCCAAACATTTCCGTTTCCTTATAAGTATTAATGTTTTCTGGTCGCTCTTCGTGATTACCTCTTATACAAAATAACTTTAATTTGAAACTTTTTAGATAGTTTTTAAAGTTTTTATCTTCTTCATTAAGAAAATAATTTATTCCAGCATCTCCTAATACTATTAACATATCTTCTTCATTAGTTTTTAGATTATAAAGCCTAGAAAAATCTCTATGCGTATCTCCTGTTATATAAATCATAACTTCACCTTCTTATTTAATATTATTTTATCAAATATTAAGATAATTGTCATTAACAATATTTGTTTAAAAACTTATTGACATTTTTAACATATTTAGTATAAAATAACTACTACAAACAAGGAATTTTTATCTTATATATTTACTTGTAAAAATATGGTTGGTATAATTTACTTGTAGAATAAATATAATAATATTGGTCTGTTGAATTAATTCATCGGATCAAACCCGTGTTGGCGCCAAGCGCCGCCTAAAAGAGCATCCTTTATGGATGCTTTTTTAATGTTGGGAATTTAGAATGTTCTATTCTTTTTATATTATTCATTTCACATATACTGATTATAAAATCTTTGTTTCATTTATTTGTTCTTATATTCATTTAATTGTTTTTCTATATATTCTTTTAAGTACTTAAAATACACATAATATGATATTAAAGTTAAACATAGAAATGTAGAAATAACTAAATCTGTTGAAAAATCGACATTAACAAATTCAAATATTTCAGAAGCGCCAAAGAATAAAGAAAAGAAAAACAATGCTGTCATACAATCAAATATTAAGTATAGTCTTCCACCAATAAAAGTATTTCTAAACTTCTTACTATAATCTTTGAACTCTTTTCTTTCTAATTTATATATATCCATACATATCCTCCTCAATTTTTTGAAATATAATTCATTACCATATTTTCATATAAAAGTGTTGCCAAAATTGATAATGGAACATTTATAAAACTAACTCCGAAACAAATAACTCCATATATATCACCGTTATTAAGTTCAAAACTATTTGCAACAAAACAGACTATACCTAAAAATAGAAATATGCAAAACAAAATTGGGAATACTATTTTAAGTCTATTAACTCTTTTACCAAAACAGGTTTTATCAAATTTTTTATGTGCTTCCTGCAGTGTTTTATATTCTTTATCGTCTAATAAATTATTCATTTATATCTTCTCCTTTTTTATTTGCATATTTTTCATCATAATATTGTTTTACTAAATTAAAATGCTTTATTCCAAATATAATAGATATAAGAGAGAAAAATCCTGCTGCAATTATTAACCCTATTGAAAAGAACATTTCATATAGACTAGAATCTATTGAATCATCTGCACCTATCCAACCAAGTAAAAATCCACTAACAACCATCAACACACACATAATCCCTATATATTCCTTAAGATATTGTTTATAATATGACGTCTTTCTTAGCTCCTTATCTATTTTTCTGCCTTCCTTATAGTCTAAATCAAATACAGTTTTTTTCATTAAAACTCACCTCCTACTTCGTTTTATATTGAGTAACTTCTTTTACACTCAAATAATAAGCATCTAATTCACTCTTAACAATCCTATGAGTTTCTAATTCTTTATTCATATTATAATAATCCAAATCATTTATATAAATTAACTCCCCATAGTCTAATAAATAACAAACTCCATTTTCATCTTTACCGATATTTTCACTTTTAGTGTCATACCATAAATACCCATCATCTCTTAAATCAACATACATCTTTAAAATATCTTCATCACTTATGTTATTTAATGACAACTTTTTTAGTCCTATTATTTTAGCAGAATATCCATATAGTTTAACATCATCTATAATCTTCTCAAACATTGGTTGTAAAATCTTACTACTATGAGATACATATTCTTTCATTGATGGATGCCTGTCATACTCATTAAAAGTTACTTTTATAATTTGATTATTAAGTTCAAACACGATAGAACTTTCACCATATTCCAAAAAGTCTAAATTAGATAAATCAGAATTATTTTCTTTACATATCTTTTTAAGTTCGTTTATCAATATATCAATTTTTTTAATATCTAGGTTGCTAAATTGTTGTAAAAAAATATCTTTTAGATTCATATTTTTTATCCACTCACTATCTTACAAATTTATTATATCATCTATAAATAAAAATCGGAATAGTTTTTGACATTTATTGTAGAATTTTATTCTATGATAAGTATATAATCATATTCTACTATAAATGAGAAAATATATATAGGTGATGTCAATGAACTTTAGTCCTGAAGATGATAGATATATATATATGAATTAGTAAGTAAAAATATAAAATACTTTAGATTACACAATAATAGCAAATATAGTTCATATGGGAAAATGATGCAAGAAATACTAGCAGAAAAATGCAATTTAAGTCACAGTTTAATCAGCAACATCGAATCTAAAAAAGTTCAACAATCATTTAGTATTGTTGTTTTATATAGAATATCTAGGGTCTTAGAAGTAGATATTAAAGAGTTTTTTGTTGAAAGAAATTTTTAATATATTATTATGTTGCAAAACAAAAACGAGTATGTTAAACGTACTCATTTTTTTATAAACTAATATTATAATTATTAATATTTAGTATAAATTTTACTAATTTAATCTTTTTATATTATATATAAACCCTAAACTACAAACTGCAATTAGCCCTATTAAAGCAAACAAATTAATTTCTCCAGTATCTGGATTTTCTGTTACATTTTTTGGTGGCAATGATGTATATATATCCACACCATAACTTGCTTTAATATTGCATGCCCACAAATATCTAACATCTGTTGCTTTATCTGCATTTTTTACATCTAATTCTACAAAATCTGTTGTACCTAACTCTTCACCATAATCAAGTACAGTAAATTTTACTTTAATTTTACCGCTTTCTTTTTTAAATTCCCATCTATATGTATATACTCCATCTTTATCTATAGTAGCAATCGGATTATTATTTTCCCAGTTAGCAGTTATAACAAATTTATCTCCACTTTTTTGAGTCATAACGACAGCCTCAGTTAGATATTTTGATTCTACATCAAACTGATTTAAAGCAATAGATAACTCGAATAACTCTGAAGACTGATAATTATCCAAATCAAGTCCTACATAAACTTCTTCTTTAATTCCATCAGCAAGTTTTGCTTTACTAGCCTTATTAAAAGGTCCTACTTTCATTCCATCAGTTTCTTCTTTTTCACCTTTAAGATTAGTTATATTAGAAGAAATTTTAATTTTAGAACCATAATCTTCACCTGCTTGCCAGTCCTCAAACTTCCATACAGTTAATGCTTTTATCTGTAAAATTGCAAAACAAAATGTTAAAACACCCACTAAACATAAACTTATAATTTTTTTCATAAAACTTATAACTAATAATTCCTTTCTATTTACGATAAATTATATGTAATACTTTCTAACTTTTTCTTTTTTGTCTTTTTATTAATTTTGCATGCACGACAATTCTTCCACCTTGATTATTTTGACAAGTAGATAAAGTAAGAAACTTATCTCGAGTATCAACTTCTGTATCAATAGTAGATATATTTCTACTTTTCATTACATCAATCCATTTTTGTTTATCAATGCTATCTTTAAAACTGGGTGTTATATAATAAGTCTCACTTTTAATAGTATAAATAGAAAATATTTGAAATATCATATTTTCTTTTAAAGTAGATATAAAAATAACATAATTATCTTTATCACTTTGCCATTTGCTAGACAAAGTATTTTTTAAAGTCCCAAACATCGCATCATTAAGTCTTGAATGTCCATAAATAATCGTATTATCATCTAAATCATCTATATTATTTCTATAATCCATAAATACCCATCCCGCACCATTTTTTTCTTTATTAAAAGAATGATTTAAATAATAACTATTGTCACTTCCCTGTAATACTGGATAGTCTATATTAGTGTTTCTAATGTGAATATACGCAACTGTATCACTATTCATAGACTTTAAAACAGAGATGCTAACCTGATAAAAAGGCATAGATGTATAGTAATAATAATCACTGGTCTTATCTTTTGGAGGATTTACAAGTTCTCCTTCCTCTTCATTATTACTAGTACTTATATTCTCTTCTATTTTTTTATTAATTTGTCGGATTTTGGAATTATCTAAACACCATTTAAATATAGTATATATTGAGAAGAGAATAACAAGAAGACATAATATACCAAAAACAATTTTCAGCACATTCTTTTTACCATTCTTTTCTTTCGATATCGATTGTGTCTTAAAATACTCTTCTATAGTCATATATTTCTTCAAACATAATCACCCCTATATAATGACTAAAATATTATTATGAAAAAAGGAGTTAGTTTATGAAAAAATTTATGCTTTTTTCCTTCATTATTGCAGCGTTTTTATTAATAACGCCAACAGTATCAGCACAAGATGAGTATGGTGTTGTTACGGATATTACAAAATCTACTGGAGATTCACTTACTTCTGGAAGTGGGACTATAAAAACAGAGGGAAATACAACTACAATAAGATATTCTGCCTCTGAATTTAAAATGCTAGAAGCAGATCCAGATGCTGCAGGAGGAGAAAGACCGGGACCTGCCGCTTGGATTGGATTTGAGGTTGCTAAACCTAAAAATGATACTGATTCAAGTTACAAGGTTACAACACCCGATAATAAAACAGAACAGTTAAAAACATATCCGTATAAAGACTATGTTGGAATAACGCCAGACAATTTAAAAAAAGTCCTTTTAAAAGGGACTGTCTTAACCTATAAATATTCATTTGATTGGAACGAAGATAACAAAGATGACCAATTTGTAATAATAGAAATCGATCCAAAAGGTATTACGCTTACATCTGAAAAAGGAAATGATTCAGTATGGACACCTGATATCGCTCAAAAGATTTTAAGTGAACAAAATCCAAATACTAAAGATATAAATCTATATTTAATTATTGGACTTATAATAACTGGTGTATTGGGACTTATATACTGTTTTAAAAAGGCTTAATTGTCTTTTTATTTTTCTATCTTAATAAAATCATCATAATAAGCATATTTTAATGCATCTTCTTTAATAATATCAACTATATCTTTTCTATCACACAAATCAAATTTCTTAATCTCTTCATTATTTATTTTTATAGGTTGCTTAACCATTTGATTATAGTTAGATACATTTTTACCATTTTTATATGTTTCTTTTACGTGTTTTGCATAATTTACTTCTAAATCTAAAATTTTATCTAATTGTTCTTTTGTAGTTGGAGTTAACTTTTTATATTTTTTAGTCATATCGAATAAGAGCCAAAACTCAGGTTTAGAAAAATCAATTTTATCACTGATATCTTCAGGAATAAATCCAAATTTATACTTTCTTTCAACAGCAAACTTTATTCCTTTTTTAATTACAGTCTGCGCACTACTTTCATCTTTATAATATTTATCTAAAAAAGTTTGCATATCACTTATATGATTAATTATACCAGAAGTACAATTTTTACACGCTGCTTCATTTGATTTCAATTCTACAAAAACAGGAATGTATAAATTATCATTAACTCTTTTAACCATTATTAAATCATAACGGCCTTGTATCTCACTTTCCTCTTTTTTACTCGTATTTTCAAAACACTGATTGTATTCTTGGTCTACACATAATAAATCGTTTTTCCAAAACTGATACCTACAAGCAATATCATTTTGAATAGTCTTCTCTTCTTCTCTTTCAAAATAATATTCATCTAAAAATTTACGAGTTATATCAATTAATTTATCATATTTTTTATTTTTCATCATCTCTTGCTGTTTTAAAGTATAACCACTATTTTTTAAAGACTTCATATAATCACTATTAATTTTTACATATTTTGGATTTATTGATGTAGATATACCTCGTGGTTTGATCATCCATTTTTCTTTTGATTTAGGAATAAGCGCAACCATCTCTCTACCTTTATGATAGAGTGTTAGACGCTGTGGGCTAGTTCTAAATGCTAAAAAATATTTATCACGGTTATTTTTCAATGCATCTATAACCTGCTTTAAAAATACTTCATTATCGCAATTTATATCATAAACTCTACTTAATTCTTTCATATTACACCTCAACATATTCCTTATCTTTTATTGTAACATAATTTTTTAATAATTTCGATAATTTTTCATTATCTATAGTATGAATCCCAATAGCCTTTTTTGGATTTATTATTTTAAAAACCTCTTTTATAGTTTTAACATCCGCATGACCCGATGTGTGAAGATATTCTTCCTTTATATTTAACTCTTTTAATTTGTCTATAAATTCTATAGCTTTTAAAGTATTAGGTCTATTAGGGTCTTTATATCCAGGCCACATAGAATAAACTAAGCAAGCATTATCTCTATATCTTTTTAAATTATGTATTATATCGTTTAACATAGAAGTTTTAACTAGCATTACATATTCACCGTGTGTATATTCGTTTTTTATATTTAAATTTTTAAAAGGTTCAATATATGTTTCATAAAAGTTTTCTTCCTTATACTCATAAAATTTAGAATTCTTATTTAAATAGGTATTAGGTACCCAAACAGTTATATTATCTTCATTTAAATACTTATCATCTATTGCTTTTAATATATTAGCAGTAGATATATCTAAAATAAATTTTTTGTTTTCTTCTAAAGCAGCCTCTTTAAAACTTTTCAAACGGTCTAAATTAGTTGATGCCTGAAGTATAAATACTTGTTTATACTTTTTAAATATTTCTTTTGCTTTTTCTTTTAACACTATTTCAGTATCATTTTCACTATCTTTAGTTACATTTGTTCCTTCTGTAATAAGTAAATCAACACACCCTATCTTTTTTAAATTGTCGTAAAATATTTCAGCACTATAACCATTTTTACGATAATCTCCTAAGTGAAGTACTCTTTTACCATTATTCTCTATTAAAAACATAGAAGAATTATAAGCAGAATGGTCAGTACGATACGGAGTAATTACTAAATCATCTATTATAATTTTATCTTCAAACTTGAAAGTATTCACATCACCATTAAAAGGAATACTAGAACTAAAAGAATTAGATACTTTAAAAATTTTATAAGATGTCTCTTCCACATATATCGGAATATCTTTTTTAATATCAGAAATCAACCCTATATGGTCACCATGGCTATGAGTAATAAAAACTCCTTTATATTTGCTTTTACCAAATGTTAATCCTTTTATTGGATACTTTGTACTAACATTTATATCATCATTTAAATCTTCTCCATAATCTATAATAATTTTAGTGCCACTATCACTAGTAATTTCTGTAATACAACCACCTATTTGATTAGTACCTTTTATAACTCTAACTTTCATTTATACCTCCCAATCTTCTTTAGGTAGTGTGCATAGTTTATATACAAACTACCTGATTTTACCTTTATTTTATTTATATTTTCTATACATTTTCTTTTA
>CANRDA010000008.1 GCA_947629285.1 uncultured Bacilli bacterium | reverse complement strand
AATCTATCGTGAAATATATTTGAATACTTTATTGTTAAGCTTGGATATTGTTTATTAAATTTATTTATATCTAATTTAGTTAAATAATGGCTACTTGTAACAAGGGTTACATCTACATTATTTTTCTTATTAACTAACATATCTAATACACTTTTATCTATGTAGTTATCTATTATAATTATTCTTTTTATAGCTTGCTTTATCAATTCTATTATTAGACTATATGAATCATATATCTCACCATTAAAGAATATCTTTTGACTTTCTACTTTTTTAGGTTCTAATGCGTCAAACAACTCATCTATCTTTGAATCGTGTTCTAACATTTTTATTTCTATATTATTTATTTTTCTAAATATATCTCTATTTTCATTTATGAATTTTCTCATCGCTACAAAAGTATCCATTATTTTAATACTAACTATTGTAGCTACTTTTGATTTTAATATAGTTGCAAGCATCGCTACTCCCTCTTCTGTGAATACTGTATGTCCTTTTCTTGAACCACCTCTTAAATTTGAAGTCAAATTTTTTGACTTCAAATTTAAATATTCATCTTCTGTTATTCTAAAGGCAAATCTTTCTGGAAATTTTAACGGATTATTCTTCACCGCTTGATTTATTTCTTTAGTTCCATTTTTACATTCATAAAGCATTGCTAAATCGCTATCTAACATCACTTGCTTTCCCCTTACTTCATATATTAGATTTTCTATTTTTACTTCTTCTATTTCATTCACTTCAAGTACCTCCTATATATATCATACGACAAAACTTTTCAATTTCCTTTTTTTTCAACAAAAAAAATAGAAATTAAACTAAATTAATTCAATTTCTATTCCCACAACACCATACTTTTCTTGTTCTATAATAGAATAGTAAGTAGTCATATCTTTAAAATCAGCTACTTCATCATTACTATACCCTAGTTTTACTTTATCAAAATGATTATATAATTCTTCAAAATTTTTAAAAACGTGTAGTTTAATAATTTTTGCTTTTATACTTTCATTTGTAGTTCTATTTATAAATTCAATAATATCATTTTCTTTTAATAGTCTTCTTTTTTCATCATATAATCTCATTTCAATCGTTTTAGTTCCATTTTTTATACTTTCAAATGGCTTATTGTCTAAGTGTAATATCATTTAATCCTCCTCATAATTCCATAAGCCAAGTTTTCCTTTACAAGGTATTGGGTTATCATATTTCTTAATATTTTCTAACCTCCACGCATATTTTCTGGTATGGTTACTTTTTGCGTATACAACTGGATTTAATTCATTCAAGTATTCATTAAATTTACTATCAACTAATATACAATCAGTAAGATTAGCCTCACCTATTATATATCCAGGTTGATACTTGATATCATAATCTTTAAATCTATCAAGCATATTTTTTTCTATATTTAAAGAAGTATGTATAAGTATTTTACCTCTATAATTAGTTTTCCAACTTCTAAACTCATACTTTTTATATCCATTAATAATTAAACTTGCCCATGGCTCTTTTATAGTTAATACTTTCATATACATCACATATATATTATAACAAAAAAAGTAGTAAAAAACTACTTTTAGAAATTATTGTTCATCATATTTCCAGAACATCCACCACAATCATTATTAATTACTACATCTTCTTCATCACAAGTGTATTGTGGAGTATAAGTATGAGTATATATATGTTTATTTATTACGTGTGTATGTATTGGGCAACAATGTGATTGCCCCTTTTTGATAGATTTAATTATCATATACTTTATTAAAATAATCTTTTATTAAATCAATATCTATTTCTTTATTTATCTCCGTTTTTATCCAAGGTTCTTCCTCATGAGTATAATCGATTAATTTATTAGCTTCTATTGATCCATAGCAATTTACAACTTCTTCAATAATTTTATATAATCCAGAGGAAACATTTTTAATAGATAATTCACTATCTATATTCATAGAATGATTTTGTTTGTATAACTGATAAACTTCATTTACAACAGGACCATATGACCACGCTAATATTTTTTCTTTAAATGCTTTTTTACCAAATATTTTTAAACTCATTGCTTGAACATAATAAAGTAATTTTTGCAATTTTAGATTTGTAATATATTCTGGAGCAATTCCATAATTGCTAACTAATTCATCTACTTTAGCATTATATATATTTATTATATTTTTTGCAACATTTATTGCAGACTCTTCCTTAAATTTTAAAACATCTAAGTCAAATTTATTTATATCAACCAATGCATGCTTTTTTAAAATTTGTAATTCTTTTATTTTTTTAAACAAAGTATTATACAAATTTCCATTTATATTTTTTTTGTTTAGTAAAAGCAAAAAGAACATATTATCTGGATCGTTTGATAACTTTATTATTGAATCAACTGCCTCAGTTTGAATAGCCCCTTTTTCAAATCTATGTACAGTAATTTCACCTAATCCTATAACTAAAGCATACTCTTTTTGTGTTAATCCATATTTTTTACGAATTTTTTTTATTTCAAAACTAGTAAGTAAATTATTTTGCTTTTTATATATATCATATAAACGTTGATCATTTTCTATTTCAACATCTCTATCAAAAATTTCTTCACCATTTTCATCAACCAAATAATACTCATCATATTCTATTAATTTACCCTTTACATTTACTTTTTCTTTCCTAATTCTTAAATTATCCCTATTTTTCATTTAACATTCCTCCTAATATTCAGCCTCATGACAAGAAAGAATTTTTATTCTATCATATGTAACTGTTTTATCTTTTTTTATCTTCACATAAAAGACAATACCACTTAATATTTCTTTAGTAAAAATAAACACTTCCTCGCCAGGCATATCCCTGTCTACTTCTGGACCACTATATAAGTCAGCTTCAGTAATTGACTTTAGAAAATCCTCTATATCATAAATAGTTAATCCATATTTTCTTCTGGAATTTCTATTTTTCGCAGTTGGAACTAAGTCATACGATTTTGAAGCAACCGATTTATGAAGTAAATTTACAATTTGTGTAACCGTCACTTGCATCACCTATAAATATAATATCATATTTTTAAAAAATTATCAATTGATAATTTTGCTTTCTTTATAAATCACTGTTATATTTATACTTTTATCTTCATATATTTCAATTTTATCAATTAAATTAATTATAAGTTCTCTATTAAATTCTTTCATATCTAAAAAATTGTTAATATATTCATAAATAATTTTATTTTCTTTTAAATGAGTATTACTAACGTTAGTATGTAATTCATTATATCTTTTCTTTTTAATATTTAATTCTTGTTCTAATTTCACTTTTACCCTTTCAAACTGATTTTCTGTTATTTTTTTATTTAACTTATCAATATAAATTTCATCTAAATTTTCATTTATTTGTTTAATGCTATTATTTAGTATTTCTAATTCTTTTTCATTGTTTACTTTATCATTTTTATTTAAATTAGATAAAACATTATTTTTAATTTTATCTTTATTAATATAATTTGAACACATCATAGTCAATGATTTAACAATAGTTTTTTTTAAATCATCATAATTATTTGAATGAGTTGTACAAAGACCTTGTTTCATATAAGTACGATAGTAATTACAAATAGTATAGCACCTATTATCTTTTTTCCTTCTTGATCCAATTGATATTCTATGTCCACAATCTCCACAATATAAAAGTCCATCTAGCAAATGATTTTCTTTTTTTTCATTTCTACCTTTATTTTTTGGTATTCTTTTTTGTACTTCATAGAATGATTCCTTATCAATTATAGCCTCATGAGTATTTTCAACTATTATATAATCGCTTACATCATTTTTAACTACTTTCTTAACTTTATAATTTATTTTGCTTCTTCTATTTTGTACCATATCACCTATATAAATTCTGTTTGTTAAAATATCTTTTATTGTCTTAGAATTCCACTGTCCATACTTTAAATTATAATGACTTTTCCATTCAAAACTATAATACTGAGCAGGAGTTTTTACTTTTTCATTAGTTAATTTTTTAGCTATTTTAAAAAAAGATAATCCTTCTAGGCACAATTTAAATATTTTTTTTACAATCAATGCCTGTTCATAATTTATTACTAGTTTATTTTTATCATTTTTATCTTGATCATACCCAAAGGGAGTTCTTCCACCTACCCATTTTCCCTCTTTCATTTTTGCTTTTAAACTTGATTTGATTTTTTTAGAAATGTCTTTAGCATACATGTCATTCATTATAGCTTTAAATGGTGCGATATCGTTATTTGAACTATCTAAAAAAGTATCAACATTATCCGTGACTGCAATATATCTTACATTATGTTCTGGAAAATATTTTTCTATTAAATTGCCAGTTCCAATATAATCCCTTCCCAATCTTGACATATCTTTCGTAATAACCATATTTATACAACCTTTTTCTATATCTTTTAATAATCTATTAAAATCTGGCCTATCAAAATTAGTTCCCGAATATCCATCATCAATATAAATATCATACACTTTTAAATTATTTTCTTTAACATATTGAAGTAATAAACTCTTTTGATTTGAGATACTCTCACTCATCTCATTTTTATCATCATCTTCACGAGATAATCTTATATAAAGACCAACACTACTAATCAATTTTTACCTTCTTTTAGAATTTTATAATTATCTAGGACATGACTTTTATTAATCGTTAAGATATATTTTGTTAACTCTTTATTTAAAACTTTAATGAAAATATTATCAATATCTTCTTCGCCGAAAATATAATTAATTTTATACTTACCCATATATTTTAAACACCTCAATTTAACTTATGGATAAATAACTAATTTTATTAATATTAAATTGTATAAATTTATAGTTTATCATAAATTAACACACTTGTTGTACTTCATGGTGAAACTCCTTCTCTACACATTTAGTTATAACTGGTTCCATTATAGGTTGTTCCATTTGTGGCATTTGTCTACCACAGCCACAACCACAATTTCTATTTAAAAACATGAAATACCTCCTATCTAATTTATAATATGACGAATAAACTAAATTGAATGGTATAACGTCTAATTTTTGTGAAAAATCAAAAAAGTAACGGCCCTGATAAAGTCATTACTTTCGAGTTTGGAAAATTGCTACTAAACATTATCAGTGAAAAGAGCAATATTCCTACCATAGAAGTTTTCTTTCTTCTTACAATTGTAATGTTTAGAGCAGGTAGAAATTACCAACGCATTTCCAATAATATTAAGCAAGTACAATTATATAATTTTTATTTATTATATAACGTTTTTTACTTAATATTTAAGATATTTGAATTTAATATTATTTTTTGTAATTTCTTATTTTTTATAAGATAATTATTTTTATTATATAATATTAGTTCATCTATCATCTCTAAACTATATACAATATACTACAAATTTTTCATTTTGTCAACACTTTTTTAATCTATTTTGGAATTTAGTCATTTTCTCCATAAGATAGTAAGTTTTTAATATCTTTTTCAGTTAATGCTGAAAGTGTATTTGAATCTCCCTTGCCTTCTATTAAGTTATCACTTAATATTTTTTTCTTATCTTGAAGTTCTATAATTCTCTCTTCTATTGTACCTTTTGTAATAAGTCTAATTACTGTTACTTTATTTTTTTGACCAATTCTGTGTGTTCTATCAGTTGCTTGATTTTCTACTTGTGGATTCCACCATATATCCAGGTGTATAACTATATCTGCACTAGTCAAGTTAAGTCCTGTACCTCCTGCTTTTAGAGTTATTAAAAAGCAATTAGTATCATCACTATTAAACTTTTCTACAAGGTCCATTCTATCTTTACTATCTACATCTCCATTTATAGTAAAACTTGTAATACCTTCTTTATTAAATGTATTCTTTACCCTATCCAAAACTCTTTTAAAACTACTAAATATAAGTATTTTATGGTCTTCTTTAATATAGTCTTTTACTATTTCAGTTAACTTTTCTAGCTTTATAGAATCTCCCTTATAATCATCATATAAAACATTAGGGTCAATACAAATCTGTCTTAACTTAGTTAACAGTTGTAATATTTTAAACCTTGCTTTAGACCACCCTTCAGTTTTAATTAATTCATCCATCTCCTCTTCTGTTGTTTTAACTACATTTAAGTAAAGGGCTTTTTGTATGTCAGGTAACTCTAAATAAATATTATTCTCTATTTTATCTGGAAGTTCTTTAGATACATCTTTTTTCTTTCTTCTTAGTATAAATGGTTTTATTTGATAATTTAAGTTTTTAAGTTTAGATAAAGATTTTTCATCTACATCACTTATTCCATAGTTTTCTTTAAATTTAATAATGTTGTTTAAGTATCCAGGCATTATAAAATCGAATATACTCCATAACTCTAAAACTGAATTTTCTAGTGGAGTTCCAGTTAAAGCAATCTTAGTTCTGGACTTAATCTTCTTTACTTCTTTACTCATATTAGCCTGATAGTTTTTAATTGCTTGTGCTTCATCGATAACACACACTTCAAAATTAATCTTCTCATATTCATCGTTATCGTTTCTAACAAGTCCATACGAAGTTATAAATATATTATATTTATCTATATCTTTTAATATCTCAAGTCTTTTTTTCTTATTTTCTGCAACTGTTACATATTTAAGTTTAGGAGCAAATTTATCAAACTCTTTTTTCCAGTTATACACTAGCGAAGTTGGACACACTATCATTATTTTAGCATTCTTATTTTCTTTTAACACCTGTTTTATAAAACATATAGTTTGTAAACTCTTACCAAGTCCCATTTCATCTGCAAGTATTCCACCTAAATCGCATTTATAAAGTGTATATAACCATTTAACCCCTTCTTTTTGATAATCTCTAAGTATCTTTTCATCGTGAGCATCAAACTTGATATCTATATTTTTATACTCTTCAAAGTTTTTAATAAATTTATCAAATGAGTTATCAGTATTAATAGACTTATATTTATTCTTCTTTAAACTGTCTATATAGAATGCTCTATATTTAGGTATTTCAATTACTCCATCATTTAAATTATCGTTTATATCCAAATCATCTAATAAATTATTTAATTCATTTAACTCTTTATTTTCACTTAAATCAACTATATTACCGTTTTTTAATTTATAATATTTCTTCTTTGATTTAATGGATGCTAAAACCTTATTAAGTTCAGATAAATCTATATTATCTACATTAAAATTATAAGACATAATAGCATCTTTACCTATTGCAAAGTTAGAGTTAACTTGACTTTTCTTAAGTATACTTATATCATCTAATTTTTTAGATGTATAAACATTATAATTTTCAAGTAGTTTAGATAAACCTTCATCTAAGAAAAGTCCAATATCATCTATATCATTTAATACTAAACTATTCTTTAGTATCTCAAAGTTATACTTTAAAAGTTCATTTAACGCACTTTCTTCTGTTTCTTCATCTCTAACAACTTTACTATCAGTATCAAAATAATCTATTATATTCCCATTATAATCAAACTTTATTTTACAAGTAATACTGTTTTTTAAAAGGTCAAAATAATATGAAACAATAGGCTTACCAGATATAATAATATCTACTACATTCTCACTCACACTGATATTATTTTTTACTTTATTTAATAAGCCTTTTTTAAATAACTCTAAATTCTCTTTTTTAAATACTATTTTATTTACTTCAGCTTCCCTACTAATTTTTAATACTTCACTTATCTCTTTTGGAATTATATATAAAGTATCTTTATAAGCCATATATTTAAAATTATTATCTAATATATATTCATTTCCATCTATAGATAATTCATATCTATCATCTTTAAAATCTAGGTTAATATCAAATGGATACTCTTCTTTTATCTCTTTTATTTTACCATATCCTTTTAAATTAAACTCCTTATCTTTAATTAAAGTTAAAAACATTTTAAGTTCTCTTTCGTTTAACTCAAAAGGATTATTATTGTTATAGTAGTAATAGTAATTACTATTACTTGATTTAGCATACTCAGTAAAGAAGTTTAATATTTTTTCATCTTCTTCTTTAAGGTAGTGTTTTGAAGGGTCATAAGTGAATCCAACTCCAAATCTATATTCACTCTTTTTATAAGCATCAAGAAATTCACTTAGTTTTCTTTCATTTTTTATTACATAAGTTTTTTTAAGTCCTATAGATAGATATGCCATTATTTTGTTTTGAGTTAAATCTAGCTCTACATCTAAATTTAGTTTTTCTTTAACACTATTTACTTTTTTATCATTTGAAAAATAATTTAGTATTTGCTTTGATAAATCGTATTCAGTTAACGGTTTAGGAAATATATCCTTACTGTATTTACAAAAGCAAGCAGCAACGTGTTTACAAGTATTATATGAACTAAATTGTTCACAGTTACACATATATCTAAATATCTTACCTCTATTTATTATAATATTTACAGTATAATACTCATAACTTCTTTCTGATTGTACAAAAAATCTATAATACCCAAATCCACCTTTAGTATTATTGTAATCACTTAAGTATACAGTCCTAGAGTAATTTTTACCCTTATTATAAGAGTCAATACCTAATTCATCAATTAACATATCTTCTATATTCATCTAACCACCTACAAGATTATATATTATCAAACATTTGTATATAAGTCAATAGAATATTTTAAATTTTATTTTATTATATCAGTAATCCATTTTTTAAGTGTGTTTTAGCGCATCACATAAGCTATTTTAGGTTATGTGTAACCTATTATGGAATAAATCTAGTAATATTAGATTGGTGAGATAAGTGAACAGATTAAAAGATTTAAGAGAAGACAATGATTTACTTCAAAAAGATGTAGCAAAAGCTTTAAATATGTCTCAAACTGGATATTCAAAATATGAAACTGAAACCAATGATATACCGACAAGTATACTTATTAAATTAGCTATATTTTATGATACAACTACAGACTATATACTTGGACTTACGAATGATAAAACTATTAATTATAAAAGAAATAAGAGCAATTAACTCTTATTTTGTTTTTACTGTATTTAATATCTCTGGAACTATAAATACAACTTGTTCATTCAATCCTTCCATTTCTTTTAAATTGCTTTTATAAGATAATGTAAAATCATTTTTTATATCTTTAGATAACTGTGGATTATTCAAATATTCCTCATACACATCTTCTGGATTGGATTTACTATTATCATCCCATATTACTTTACCATCACGAGATATTAAAGCCATATAATCTATTATATGATTATTATATCCTTCCTTATATATTGTACCGACACTACTAGGGAGCGTTGATACACAGTAATCATGAAAGCTTTTAGGAACTTTTCTTATTATATGGTTACTATTTTTCATTATATCTGATCTTAAGTTACATGCTTCATATGATATATCTTTATAAGTAGATACAAATATAACTGTATTATTATATCCAATTCTCTTTAAATCACTCATACACTTAAGTGGGACATTAGGTTCTCTCATACCCCACTCAAGTAATAAGTTATATCCCTTACTTGATGCAATTTCTATTAATTTATCTGTCATTACTCCAGCAAAATAGTGTGTGAAATCTGCTATATCATTCCCCTTTGTATCGTTAATAGTTTCTGTTTTATTTTTCCAAAACTCTTTTATATAATTTTCTATTTCTAAATAATGTGGATGATACATTCTATAATTATCTATTCCTATCTCTATCGCATTACCTATTTTGTTTTTTAATTCCATAGAAAGAACAGTTTTACCACTTCCAGGTTGACCACCTATAAATACCGCACTAGGATTATCCACTGGCGTACATTTCCTTGATATGTGTTCAAAAGCCATATTACATGCATATTCTAACTCGCTTTCAGTAAAACTTGAAAGTCTTATTACATCTTCTTTAGGATAACCTCTTTTTATTAATGATTCTAATCTACTATTCATTTATAATACCCTCTATTTTATTTATTAAATCATCTAATATATTTTTATAATTGCTTAATAAATTTTCATCTTCACACTCTCTTATTTTATCTTCTATAAGTTCTAACTCTTTAAGTAAATTTTTAAGTTCAACGTTATTATTATTTTTCAAATAACTAATGCTTAGTGCATATATATTTTCTATATATTCGAATGTTATCTCTTTTATTAAATTTATATCCATAATTCCTCCCAGAAAAAAGCATAGTTGCTTTAATTAAGTGAAATGTTAATTATTTAAATTTATTGAATTTGTTGAAGTAGTACTAGTATCACTTGAATTTGTACTATCATTATCTGTATTATTCTGAGCTAGTCTATCATCTCTTAATTGGGTAGCTTTATCTAGTACACTCATAAATCTTTTTTGCTCATCATCAGAATATCCAATAGCAAATATTTGCTGAATGTCTTTGTGGTCAAAAAGTAAATTTTTATCTGGTGTTATCATACCTTCAGGCCATAAACAACCTATATAATCCCAAATTCTATCTCCTGTTTCAGGTGCCTTTACTGCATATCCTGTTACCATAATTCTTTTTTTACCACCTTTCATTAATACTACACTTCCTAGTGGTAAATACTTTTTAAATTTATCGTTCATACTATCCCTCATTTCTTTTTTTAATTAACAAAAATTTTAAATTATTTTAATGCCTGAATTATCTTGTATAATTTTATCATTATATTCTACAAAATCCCACATATTATTAAAATTATCATCCTTATACTTTTGACGTTGTAAATCTAATTTTCTCTTTAAAATTATGTTTCTAGCAGTTTCAAAAAAGGCTTTATTATCTATTTGAAGTTTAATGGAATCATTTGACAAGTAACACATTGTCCTAATATAACAAATTCCAGTAAAAAACTCTTCAATTGAACCATTTAAAAAGTTTAAAATTAAATTAGCAACATATGTATCAAAAGCTTTCTTATCACTTGTCTGATAGTTGCACAAATATCTTAATCTAGCCTCATAATCAGTAACAAAAATTTCACCGTATGGGGTTTCTTTTTCTTTGTATTTTCCTTCTCCAGTTAAAAAGTTCTTAATCTCGTTATTTTTTATTGCTTCACTAATTAAATAATCATAATACATATTATTCCTCCTAATATAAATGTGTTATTTTAACACCCTCTTTTGGTATTATTGTACCATCTTTTAAACCATCATCAAATATACGCATCATCTCTATTTGGTTTTTGCTACTTATAGCCATATTTAATTTTTTTTGCACTTGTGGATCTATAGTTAAAATATCATCGATTCTAGGTATTACTGCTTCAAATACATCTGAGCCCAAAGGTGTCATCGTAGAAGCCCAAACACCATTTGAACCAAGTGTCTGAGATGTAGAATATCTTATATCTGATTTACTAACAAGAGATTTGTCAACATCAATTTTATAGCATCCTGTCGAAAATTCAGACCTATCCAATTTTACTGTATCAGCAATCCAATCTGCTCTTTGTTGTGAAGTAAGTAAATCCCAATTGTCTGGCAACTGGCATTTAATACTTGGAACTGTCATTAATGCTGAAGCATAACCATCAGTGGCTGCTCTACCTAAGCCATTTCCATAATTAAATGCTCCTACATTCCCATTAGTTAAGTTTAACACATCACCAGACTTGTAAAATAAACATAACTCGTCAGAAGATTTAATTGCATCTTTCCATTTTTTATATGTCTTAGGGATTTGTAATTCTGGATTATACGGTAATATTTGAAGTTGTATTTTTAAATAGTCATCCCAAGATATTGTATCCCCATTTTTTAACAAATTTTTATAGCCTTGTTCAAGTTTTTCTCTAAAAGTTGCTTTACCCCAATCAGGTACAAAATTTGCCTCATAATCATCTAACATGCATTTTAACGCCTCACTATTATTTTTTCCACCATTAATTAGTTCATTGTATTTATTAAATTGATCTAAAGGTTTCATTTCTTTAAAATCTTCATGCGGATTTTTTGTATTATAATAACTTATATTACTTACAGATGTAAAAATAAAATTCATAAAATAATTTGCTCCCGCATTTTTTACAATTTTTTTAACATCCCATTCATTATTTACGGCGCATTCTAGTACATCATTTACGAGAACACCGCCTGTTTCAATCCAAGTGTCAAAATCTTTTAATGTTGATACCATTGAAACTTTAAAAGTATACGGCAAAATTTTAACACTTTGTTTTCCAAAATTTAACAAATTATGTCCTATTATTTTTGGAGATTGCTTTCCAAACTTTAATAAATCTCTTCCTACTTCTTTTAATGAATTGTTTTTAAATATTTTTGGAACACCTTTAGTTAAGGCTGTTCCTGTTGTTTTAAAAACAGTCTTTAATCTTTTTATGTTTAGTATAAAATTTTTGAACGAGTGGAAATAATATCATTGAAATCAGCATACAACCACACATAAGTAATGAAGAAAATTGTTCTTTTACAGTACTTTCTCCACTTAATACTTTTTGAAGTGCGGTTACACCAGATACCATACTCATCATACCCATAGTAAGCATAGGAGCAATGGTAAATATTAAAGGCATCTCTTCTTGTCTTTCTTTTTGAGTCGGAGGGTCTATATTAAATATTTTGTTTTCTATTTGTCTTTTAAATCTAGGAGGTCTTTGAAAATATTTAGTCTTATCGAAGAAAGATATCTCTCTATCTACTACATTAGAATAATCTATATTCGGATTTTCATACATTACCCTTTTACTTAATTTTGAAGAATTAAATACTAAATCTTCCCTATTATTACCAACAAGAAGAAGTGTTCCAAAAAAATATATATAAATTCCACTAATAAATAACAAATCTCCTCTAGTTAAATATGATTGATTACAAATGGTATTATTTATAAACAAATTATATTTATCAGATAAATTTTTTACTATAATCCCACCAGTTTGTTTATCATATTCAATTGTTAATTGCTTTTGAGCAAAAAGAAGATTTTTCACAACTATATCACAACTGTTATCTACTCCAATTGTAATATTACTTATTTTAGAATAATCAAAAATTAAATTTTCAAAATTTTCATAGCTTGGTAAAGTATATAATATATATTTCTCTTTAGTAACAGTATTAGCAGCATAATAAATTCTGTTTATGTCTAAAACATCTGATTCTATAAAATCAGCATTATTTAAATCATCATTCAATATATTATTACTTATTTTAATATCAGCATTACTTTTTATAATCCATTTACCATTTTCACCAGAGACATTTAACAAATTTTTATAGTTACTATCTATTATCCAATAATTACCTGCAATATTTTCTGGTAAAGAAGTTTTTATTAAATTTTTTCCACTTTCTACGACTATTTTCATATATTATCACCTATATTAAAGCTAAAACACTGCCATTCTTTATACCAGAGGTAAGTATGGAAAGTTTACTATCATAAATTGTTCCATCAAAAACATTCAATATACATAATTTATTGTTTAAAAGAAAACAACCTGTCATTTCATTTATTGTATTATTTAAAATTATTATTATTTCCCCAATAGTTTTATTTACAGGTATAAATAAATTATATCTTTGACCTACTGCTGGAACTATTAAATCTATATTAACCTTATTTTCTTTCATGTAAACCACACATTCCTTTCACTTCGTTCAAGGCACACATAGTCACGAAAATTTTAATTTATTTTCAGACTATCACCTCTAAATTTACATGTAGTTTCTTAAAAACTTTTATTATTCTTACAAATATTATATAAAAAAAATCTACTTTTTTATATAGATTTTCTTTTTTATTCCATTTTAGAATATATATTAATTTTATTCATCAACACTAATTAAAGTACCATTTTCGTCAAATTTATATTTAGCACTATTTTCAAGTTCTTCTTTACCAACAGATATAACAGTACCATTTTCATCAAATTCTATTTTACTTAATTTTTCATTGTAATTAGTTTTTTCGACATCATTTTTTAAAGACTTATCAGAAATATTTTCATCAAATATATCCCATTTAGATGGTTCAGTTTGAGATTTTATATTTTCATTTGTAAAGTCCTTATGAAATGGGTTATCAAAAGTTTTTTTATCATTAACACTTATTACAACTCCATTACTATCAAACTTTATATCAGTTTTTTCCTCTTTTACTGGTTCTGCTACAATAACTACTCCATTTTCATCAAATAATAATTTTTGATAAGAACTACTTGAAGTTAAAATAGTTTCACCCTTTTTATTATTTTTTAATGAATTATTAGTAGTATCTCCATTTAGTCTATTTAATAATCCTAAAAATTTATCATACTGCTCATTTTTATATCCCATAAAATCTATCTTTTGAATATCTGAATGATTAAAGTTTATAATTTGATTTGGTAAAAGATACCCCTCTGGATATACACAACCACTATAATCTTTTATTAACAGATTTCCATTAAAATCAATGGAATAATATCCTGTAATCATATATTTTTTATTTTTACCTTTTAAAGTACAAATAGAACCAATTGGTAAGTACTTTTTTTCCATATAACACCTCTTTATCCTTTTGTTCAGTTTTATTTTTTTAACCCATCTCTTTTATAAATCACATAATTGCCAGTATTAGAAAATAAATTATAATTTACACTTTGTACTTTACAATAATTTTTTAAAGCATTGTCGATAATAGTTTTCTTTTGAATTAATGAATCTTTAATAGCTATATTCTCATTAGGCAAATTAAGTAAATATTGTGCGTATTCAAAATCGTTAGGTATTTTTAAATTACCAACATCATATATAGCTTTATTTAAATCATCTATAGCCCTTGTAATAGGACCATTAGATATATCATTAATATTATTGTAATCAAACACCAATTTAGTCATTTTATTACACCGTTTTTCCAATCATATTTTCATAGTTTATCGCACTACTACATATATTATCAGCAAACTTATTTATATTCTTTTTTAGCTCAATTATTCCAACAGCATCTTTTTTAGATTTGTTAACAAATGCTGATGCACTATCACCTAGCCACTCTCCTGTATTTGTAGTAATCCTAAAAATTCTATCGTATAAAGCATTATAAATATTTGTTAATTCTTCACTCAATTTAAGTAATTCACTACTACAATTTCTAAGTTTTTCAGTATCTACTTCAATCATTTTTTTCTCCTTAAACAAAGAACTTATATAGATAAGTCCTGTTGTAAAATATTTATTTTTTCATTTATAAATTGTATCACTGTATCATTTAAATATTTAACTCTATCAGTAAGCTTTTCTTTTATATCGAGTATATTTACATTATTAACCTTTAAATTATCTATAGAATAATAATCAAATAAATCGTTATTAAAAGATTCTAATTCATTTATAGCTTTTTGTAAATAATATATAATAGAGTTTAATCTATCTCTCAATGCTTCATAATATTCAATTATAATGACATTATCAAGTGTATCAGTATATATATATTGAGCGTACATTTATATTCCTAAAAATTATTCATACTGTTATTAGTTGGTGTTCTATATCCTGATGGGAATGTTCCTGATGGAGTCGCACTAGAGCCACTTCCGCCAGAACTATATTGTACATCATCTCTATATGCAGTACCTTCTGAAAATGCACCTGTAGTTGCAGAGATATCGCCACCCATAGATTGTTGCGCTTTCTGCCAAGCATTACCTACATCAGCAAGTTTATCACTAAAAACTAATAAACCAGATATTACATTTTGACAATATAATTTAACTTTATCAATATATTTATTGAGTTCAGATAAAACATCATCTCCACGAAAAGCTTTGCGTGCTTCTTCAAGGGATGTAGATAATTTAGTATCCATTTCTTTTTGTACATTTGAAACGTAATCTCTAATAGCGTTTCTCATATTCTCTACTTCAGAACCTTTTATACCTACTATATCATATCCTGTTGCAATAACATTGTTAAAATGAATGTTTTGTCCATATCCTCCAAAATTTAATTCTCCTGAATTGCCAAATATCTTAGAATGGGTAGACTCATAACGGTTACGACCTTCTTGATAATTTCTTAAAGTATTAGTTGTTTCAAAATTACTTTTTGTAGCTTCAGTATTCCAATCATAATTACTTGCCATTTAAATTCCTCCTTAAAATTCCATCATATTTTCATCTTGCTTATAATAGCTTTGTATTAATTCTGATAATCTATCAACTAAATTTTTAAATTCAGCCTGTATTTCTTCTTCTGTTTGATTTATAGTACTAGCAAAAGCCCTTAAAAATTTATCTCTTGACTCACCTTGCCAACCTTTATCAATAGCTGCTTGAATTTCTCCTACATCATCCAACTTATTTATTAAAGATTGTATAACCTCAACTTGTAAATATTCTACATATGCTTCTACTCCGGATTTTGAAATACCTTCAGTTACACCTTCGCCATAACTGCCAAAATCCATATTTCTTGACTCTGTACTAAATTTTGCCATTTAAATTCCTCCTTCTTAGTATTAACATACTATCTACCTTACAGACAATATGTTACACTAAAAAAGGTTATTACTGCTTTGTATAACCTATTTTAGAATATTATGTTTACACTACTTTTTTAATGTTTCAATTCTTTTAACACTATTTTCTTTATAACTTGATAAAACAAACTCTAAGTCACTGCCATAACTCTTTACATTATTTAAAACAGTATCGAAATTAGAACTTATTTTTGCAAATTCACTTCTAAGTGCATCTCCATCTTGACCTATATAGTAATCTTTAGTATTAAAAATAAGCGTTTGCATACTATCAAATATTTTAGACATTTTATCTCTATAATCGTATATTTCTAATATTAACTTCTTTAAATTTTGTTCATTTATTCCTATTATATTATTCATTTTATCGCTCCTTTTTCTTTCTTATATTGTCTTTCATATGATTGATAAATTGAATTTGTTTTATCATTTTGTCTTGTCTGTAATATATAATTTAAATATTCTTTCTTTTCTTTATTAAAGATATTTAAATCTTCAGCTTCCATATAATAATTACTATAATAATCAAAACTATTAAATAAATCGTCTATAGATATATTTGAAAGTTCTGATATTTGTTCAAAAAAACTATTTTGAATATTTATATAATTACTTACGAAATAATATAGTTGTTCTTTGCTTGATGTAGAATTATACCAAGTAAGTCTACTCATTTCATTTTCAAAAATACAACTAAGTGTGAAAATATCTTTAATTGATACTTCTTTATTGTGATATTCTTTCATTAAACTTTTATAAAATTGTTTTGTTAAAGTAAGTCCAATACTTCCTTTTAACTCATCCATAAACAATCTTTCAGTTTTTGCATCCATACTTGTTTTATTAATATCTCTATATGCAGTATCAAATGCTTTATAGGCTTCAGGAGACTTTAATATAAAATCTATAGAATAAAACATTTTTATTATCTCTTCTTTTTCTAAATCACTATTACAATCAAAATATTTAAAAATTTCATTTAAATTTGAATTTAGTGAGATTGATTCAAAATCATATAAATCTTTACTTGAATCAACAATTGTAGAAACTTTTATTGAATCAAACATTTTAATTTGATATTCATACACATTTGATTTTCTTATATCATTATAATCCATTGTTAAATATTCTGCAGCTCCTTCATAATACCAATTCCAATATAAAGGCTGAATATTTAAATTATTAAATTTATAGCAAGGTCCAAACCTATACTCAATATTTGTATTTAATGTTTCATTATAACTATTAGATTGTAGGAGGTGAAAACACTCGTGCTCTACAGTATTATTAAAAAAATCATTATCACTTTTTAATCTCTCTATTGAGAAGCACATAACACCAGTATTTGGGTCATATGAACCATTAGAGAATTCTGGATAGTTTTTTACTTTTAAATTACTTATTTTTTCAGATAATAATTTTAAATCCATATTTTGATTATCAGATAAATATTTGTTTATAACTTTAGATAATATATCACTTATTTTACTTAAATCACTATCATTAATTTGTTCATATTCTTTATAGTTTTCTTTTGAATTATTTATTTTTATAATATTTAAAAGTTGACTTGAAGTTATTTCATTGTTTGAAAATATATTATTATAATTACTAGTATAATCCTTTAAATTATTATATTGTTTTAATGCTTTTTCAATTCCAAATAATTCACTATTTGGATAATATGTGTCTATATTTTGAATAGTACTTTGAAATTCATTTACAAAATCATCATTTAAAACTATTTTTTTATTTAATATACCATTTACTTTATTGCTTTCTATATTATTTGTAAAATCGTTATATATATATTCATTTATAGTCTCTTCTGCATCTTTAATAGTTTCATAAGTATCTATAATAGTTTCAGTTTGTATATTACGTTCAGTATTATAACTATCTTTGGCTTTTGTTCTTTTTGGTTCTTCTTTTTCATTAAAACAACTTGTAAGAGATGTAACTAATAATAAAGATGATATTATCTTACATATTCTTTTTTTATCAATATTTTTTAACTTTTTTATATTTATATTATTTATTTTCATAATTACCTACTTTCACAAGTAATAATAACATTCAAAGATTATTTTGTCAACAAGCTTTTTTTGATAATTATACATAAGTTTTATAGTCGAAAAGCTGGGGCTACGCCATAAACACCACGAGCAACAGCCATAGTCACACTACCTGACTTTGTCACAGGAGAAAAGCTGAAATTAATGTTAGAAGGAGCGGAACGGAGCCACCAATATGTTGCAGTACCTTGATAAGTCTTTATAGCTAATGCATACTTCCCACTTGATACTGTTGTTTCCCCATCTCTATAATAATCTAACTGTCTTGTACTATCCCATCCAGTATCTCTTTCTTTATTTCCATATCCACCTCCATCTTCCCATACTTCATGTACTGATAACAAGTATAATTTATCTGTTGTTATAAAGTCTTTATTATCATCTTTTCCATGTCCTGATATTACTTTTGTGTCTATTATTGCTTCTTGTAATTCAATTGGTAATGCATTAAATATTGTTTCTTTTAGATAAGTATACATTGTACTTGCTGGATATCCACCTTTGTTTGTTCCATCTTTATCTTGTGAAGTTGATGGGTTCATATCATGAGTAATTATTATATCCTTAAATTCTATTACAAACCCACATGCAGTTTCTGAAAAACTGCTTTTAAAGCATTCATATGGTGTTGATTTGTTTGCTATTCTTACTGTGTATGTACCTGCAACCTCTCCTGTTAATTCTATTGTCTTTTCGTCTCCTACATTATATGCTTTTGTATTTCCAGCTTTTACATTTGCTATTATTGTTGCCCAATCATCACTTGCAAATGATGGTTCAGATGGAACAACAGGTACATCAGTGCCTTCACTAGAATCACTATTACAATAAGTTACTGTTTCATTTGTTATCTTTCCTTTTTTATCAAATGTTATTGTCCCACTACATGGTTTTGTTCCACTTACCTCTACTAGTAAATTTTCATCTCCACAAAGTAGGT
>CANRDA010000007.1 GCA_947629285.1 uncultured Bacilli bacterium | reverse complement strand
GTGAAATAATATCCAAAGAATACAAAAAACTGAGATATAAATGATAATATAAAAGACATCTTATATTCTAGTTCACACTTTAAATGAACTTTAAAATATTTAAAATATAAACTCATTTTAACCTCCTTGTATTACTGCTCTTTTTAAAGCTTTATTTGTAAGTAATTTACCTATAGTAAATAAAAGTATTATCCAAGTAATCTGAACAAGTATACTTATTAACCCTTCATTTATTGTAATATTTCCTACATATAATCTAAATGGAAAATCACTTATATATCTAAAAGGGAGTATGTTTGAAATATTTTGCATAAATTTAGGAAAAAACGGTACTGGTATTCCTAGCCCTGACAATACATCAGATATTACCATAAATATATTTACTATTCCCTTTTCATCTAAAGTAAATAGGCATATTACATGATAGAAAACCACTAACAATGTCATAAGTATACTAGATAATATCATAGATAAGATAAATAGAATTAATACTGGGAGTGATGTAGATAAATCAAGATTATATGGTTTAGGTAAAATTACTGAAATTAATATAACTGGTAGAAATCTTAAAATAACACTAGATAATCTTTCTCCAAGTATTTTGTGACACCACATCAAATATAAATCTTGTGGTCTTAAAAGTTCATATGCTATATTACCATTTTTAATCATGTTTAATATCTCTTTATCTTTATACCAAAGATATATAAGTGAGAAAAAACTTTGCGATAACCACACATAACTTATTAAATCACTTAATTCCATAGGCAAATTAGAACTTCCTGATTCATAAAAAGCAACATAAACAGATATGTATACAAATCCAAAGAAAAATTGTGTTAGTACACCTGCTATAGCAGCTGCCCTATATTGAAGTCCTGTAATAAATTTTAATTTAAAATAACATAGATAAGACTTCATATTTTAAAATCCTCATATAGTTTAACAATTAATTCATCTATATTTTCACTATCTATATCGATATCTATTATAGATATTTTAGATGATATTAATTTAATAAACTCATTTATTTCTATTTTTCTTATATCTATAGTAAACTCTATTCCATCATCTAATTTTTCTATTTTAACTATACAATCTTTTTTTATATCTATTGTATCTTTTGTTACAACTTTTATTTTTCTTAAGTAATCGTAATTTTTCTTTAGTTTAGATAAAGAGCCGTCATATAAAAGTTTACCTTTTCCAATTAATATTATTCTTTTTGCAAGAGCTTCTATATCAGCCATATCGTGTGTGGTTAAAATAATGGTTACATTTTTTTGTTTATTTATTTTCTTTATAAATTCTCTTACTACTTTTTTTGATACTGCATCTAATCCTATAGTAGGTTCATCTAAGAAAAGTATTTTAGGACTATGTAAAAGCGAGGCTGCAATTTCACATTTCATTCTATTACCTAGACTTAAATTTCTAACAGGTACATTTAATATTTCTTCTAAGTTTAAAAGTTTTGTTAGTTCATTTAATGTACTTTCGTATTGTTCTTTTGGAATTTTATATATTTCTTTTAATAGATTAAATGAATCAATAGCTGGTATATCCCACCATAACTGACTTCTTTGTCCAAACACTACACCTATTTGTTTTACATATTCTTTTCTGTCTTTAGATGGTATTAAACCTGCAACCTTTACATCACCACTATCAGGTACAAGTATTCCTGATAATATTTTTATAGTTGTAGATTTACCTGCCCCATTAGGTCCTATGTAACCTACTATCTCTCCTTTTTTAATAGAAAACGATATATCATCTATAGCTTTTATATATCTATATTTTCTTTTAAAGAAGCTTTTTAAAGTACCGAGTATTCCAGAAGATTTTATAGGAACTTTAAATGTTTTTTTTATGTGCTTTACAGAGATGAATGACATTTTATCAACTCCTTTCATAAAGAATCAACAATTTATCATTCAAAAAATCCTCCTTTCTTTTATATAACGCAAAAAACCACATAATTTATATGTAGTGTCTAGTTGATTAATAAATTGTAGATTCTTTGCAAAACGTCCATTTGATTATATAATATATTTTTTTAAATTGCAATACTTTATTAAAAATTTAGGTATTTTTCTATCAATTCTCTTTTTTTGATAAAACTTAACTCTAGTGATGAATCAAAGTTATTAACACTAATTATATAATCCACCCATTTTAGTGAAAATTCTTTTATATATTTAATCTCTTTTTTCATTAATGTTTTATCAGTATAATATGTATCTAAAAATAAGTTAATACTATCTATATCTACTCCTCTTTTCCTAGATAAAAATAGTAAACAAATAAGGATTGCTACATCACAAAAGCAAAGACCGTATTTAGCGTCATCGAAATCTATAAAACCTATTTTATCATTAAAGCAAAATATATTATATCTAGTTAAATCGAAGTGAAGAGCGGAATATCTATCTACTTCTTTGTTACTATAAAAAGTTAATGGCTTTAAAAAGTCTTTTTTATCTTTAAGTAAAGTGTGCATTCGCCTTACTTCTAAAGCAAGTTTCTCTATCACATCATTAGGTATCTTTTCATATTTTTCACCTAAACTAATACCAGTTAAAAATGAATACATAATTATATATTTATCGTTATCTTTAATATAATAGTTATTACTTTTGCTTTTAATAATACTTGGAACATAAAAATCGTTTTCAGAAAGTGTGTTATGTATATAAACCATAGATTCTACCAAAGAAAAATCGGAATATATTTTTACTACATATTCCTCTTTTTTAGTATAAATCATATATACATTACCTGCTGTAGACTTATTATTTTTTTCTATATTTAATATAGATATATCATAATTATTAGTTAATATTTCTTTTAAATCCATATCGCACCTTTATAGTCTTTTAGTTACATAATACTCAACTATCTCATAACCATTCTTATCATAAAAGTTTAAAGCATTTTTATTTGGTCCATACACATCTATTATTATTCTAACACACCCAACACTTTTTAAATACTCTTCTATCTTTTTCATCAACTGAGTTCCTACACCAGACTTTCTATTACTTTTAGTAGTAACTAGTTCAATTATACTTCCAGTCTTATCACATATATTTGTTAGTTTGTCTTCTATATCTCTTTCATTAACTATTCCCATTACTAGTCCAACTATTTTATTATCTACTTTAGCTAAATATATTTTACCATTATATTTTTCTACATCATCCATATCTAGTTTAAACACACCTTCACGGTATTCAGGACACATCTTTAAAAACTTAAAATAATCTATTTCAACTAAATACTCTTGAAGTTCAACTAACAAATCTTTAATATCTTCATCATATTTTTTATCATATTCTATTATTTCCATAGTACCTCATTTCATCTTTAAATATTCTTTTACTACTTTTATTGTATCTTTAACAACATTTTCTCTTGTACACGTTTTTAAACTTTCGTTAAGTTGTTTTAAGGCATCATTTTTGTTTATATATCTTAGTTGAAAACTACCCTCTTTTTCATTTTCAGTTAAATTGGTATTATACATATTTGGTTTTAAATCTGTTTTAATACTATAATAATTAGCGATATATTTTGAATTAATGCCAACTTCTGGATAATCTTTATTATAGTATATTATAGATATAAAAGGGTCTCTTTTTAAAATAGGAATGTCAATACCAGTTTCTTCTTTAATTTCTCTTACTAAGCACTCATCAAGTGACTCTCCTTCTTCTAAATGACCACCAACAAACTGATAATTATTATTTTCATATCCAAATAGTATTTCATCATTTGAATTAATGATAAGCGCTTTTGCTCTATAAACTACATTATTTATATCATTATCACTTAAATTGTTTTCATTATATATTATTCTCTTCATTCCCAACCCCACTATTTAGAGTTTTTAAATAGTATTCAAGTATATATTTGTCTCTTAAAACTATAAATTTACTGTGATACAAATTTTCATACTCTGAAGCTACTAGATTATCCATACAGTTTGTAATTAAAGATAGTGCGTCCAAAGGAGATACCCAAATGAGTTTAGCTCCCTCATCTTGTTCTTTTTTAGTTAAATGTAATTCACTTGTATCTTTTTTAACTCTACCTACAAATACATATGATATCTGTTTAAAGTTATCTAAACTTTTGTGTTCTTCTATAGTTCCTAGTTCACTTACAATCTCTACTTCACAGCCAGTTTCTTCTAAACATTCCCTTATAAATGCCGCATCTTTATTTTCATTTTCATCAATCCCACCACCGGGAAATTTATATTCATTTTTCTTAGATTTATTAAAAAGTGCTATTTTACCATCATCTCTTAAAACTATTCCTCTTGAGGCATATCTTATTCTAGGATTTTTAAATTCTTGTGACTTTAAATTAATATCTTCATCTGTTATAACTTTTATTAAACACATAATTTCTCCTTAAAAATATTTATTATAATTTATCATTATAATAAATTATATTATTTTTACTGTTAATATTATTTTTTAAATACTCTGCCATTTTTTCTGGTTTTAAATTAATTTTATCTATCTCACATAAATTAAACCATTTATATTTATGACATTTTTCTTCTCCATTATCTACTTCATTGATTTCAAAATCATCAAAGTTTTTAAATTCAGAACTCTCTATAACATAATAATAATTTATTTCTTGATAAATTTTACTTGACTTTTTATCTTTATAAATTAGTTCTAATACACTATATAAATTTTTAACTTTGACACTTAATCCTACTTCTTCTTTAACTTCTCTTACTATAGCTTCTTCTGTTGATTCTCCAATTTTAACATGACCTCCCGGAAATCGATAGCCTTCATTATTAATTGATTTAGTTAAGAGTATCATATTATTTTTTATTATAATTGCACTAACCCTAAACTTAAAATGTACTTTATCATTTTTTATATCTATATCTTCATTCATATTCCCACAACCTAAACTATATCATAAATATTTTTCTAATTATTTATCTTTCTCAATTACCTTTTCAAGAAATATTTTATCGTTAAAAGCTCCTCGTTCCTCACTCTTTTTAGTTGAAATTGTTATAACTTCAGATAAATCTTTATTCTCTAATTTTGCTAAAGCACTTATTACCTCTATCATATCTGCTAACTCTTCAACTCTATCATCACCATTAGCTTCAATTACTTCTTTATATTCCTCATATAATTTTTTCTCTAATTCCTTTTTATATTCCGTGTCATCTAATATTCTAGTAACTGGCGTTTCACCTTTACTTTCTATTATGTTTGGAATATTATCACGTACTAATTTATTATATACTCTTTCCATTTTTATCACCTACCTATAGTATATCATACTTTCAAAGAAAATTTATACTATTTCTCTTTATTTATAATACTTTCTAAATTATTCAAATAAGCATTAAATTCTTTAAAAGATATTCCAACTGGTACATAAGTATATTCTGTAACTGGTCTTGATACTCCATTACTTAATTTCTCATAATAATCATTAATTGTCTTTATAGCCTCTTCTTCATTAGAATATTCATATATACCAATTCTATTAAAATTAGGGTGTTCTAAATGATAAACCTTATTATCCTCAAAAACTAGTAAAAAGCAGTGCATGTGCTCTTCCTCTTCTAAGTTATCATAGTCATCTCTTTCATATATTCTAGTAGAATACATTTTTGATTTAATATTAGCAATATCACAAAGATACTTCATAAGTGAGACTTGTTCAATACAAGTACCTAGTTTATTTTTTATAGTATCTTCTACACTGCTGGTTTTATAAAGTCTTCTAAAATCTTTCATAGTATTTATATGCTTATCACCATTTATATCAATCCAACCATATTTTATGTTTCTTTTCATATACTCAAGAACATCTTCTTTAGTTTTTATATTTGTAATTTCTATACTCATCGTATCCTCCTATATATTTTTTTAGTTTTTTATCTTTAATCTCTATTATATGTGTTGCTACCTTATTTATAAAATATCTATCATGTGATACAAAAAGTATTGTTCCATTAAAATTAATTAATGCATTTTCAAGTATTTCGCGTGTATCTATGTCAATATGATTAGTTGGTTCATCTAGTATAAGAAAATTACATTTATCTTGAGTTAAACAAAACAGTTTTAGTCTAACTTTTTCTCCTCCTGATAAAAATTTAATTTTTTTATATACATTTTCTCCTGTAAAAAGGAATTTAAAAAGAGCTGCTCTTAAGTTTTCTATAGTTCCGACAAAATATTTTCTAGCTTCCTCTATTATACTTAAGTTATCGTCATCAAATTCTATTTCTTGAGGTATATATCCAATAACAATATTAGTTCCAAGTTTTATCTTATCATTACCTTTTAATATCTCTTTAATTAAAGTGGATTTCCCAGTTCCATTATCTCCAACGAGACATGCTTTTTCTTTATAAAGAAGGTTTAAACTAGCATCAACCAATAATTCCTTTGTATCAAAAGACAAATCTAAATTATCTATATTTAAAACCTCTTTACCCGTTCTAAAATCTGTATTAAAATCTATATTTATATTATATTTTTGTTCTGGTTTATCAACTTTTTCTAATCTTTCTAATCTCTTTTTTATGCTTGCTGCTCTTCTAAAGAATATTTCCCCACCACTAGGACCACATAACTTTCCATATTCTTGTAATCTTTTTATAGATTTTTTCATAGCCTCTATTATCTTTTGTTGGTCTTTATATTTTTTAAACTCAAGCATAATTCTATTTTCATTTTCATTTATAAAATATGAATAATTTCCAAAGTATACTTCTATACCTCTTTTTGTAAGTAAAAATATTTTATTTACTATTTTATCTAAGAAGTATCTATCGTGTGAGATTAATACAACTGTACCTTTATAACTTTTTAGATAATTTTCTAGCCATTCAATTCTTTTAATATCTAAATGATTAGTTGGCTCATCTAAAAGTAATATATCTGGTTCTATTAAAAGTAATCTTATCAAGGAACATATCGTTTTTTCTCCACCTGATAATGTATTAAAATTTCTATTTAACATTTCATCTGTTATGTTAAAAGCTGATAAAATCTTACTTATCTTTGTTTCAAATTCATATCCTCCAAGTCTTATAAATTCCTCTTGAACTTTTGTATATTTATTAATAACTTTTATATCACTACTAAGATTTTTCTCAAGATTATCTAATTTTTCTTTTAAATTTAATAAATCTTTAAATGTATCATAAATATATTCTCTTACACTTTTATCCTCATATATCGGTATTTGACTTAAATATCCAATACTTGCACCTTTTCTAATTGATATATCCCCACTATTTACATTTTCTATGCCTACAATAAGTTTTAAAATTGTACTTTTTCCACTTCCGTTTGAGCCAATTAAGGCTACTTTTTCATTTTTATTAACTGTTAAATCTATATTATTTAAAACTTTATCAAATCCGTATGATTTACACACTTTACTTAAATTTATATCTATCATATTATCACATCCCATCAAAAAAACTATACAGTACACCTGTATAGTTTGCATAAATACAGATGTAGGCACGATTAAAACTCACACCTACATCTTAATTTTTTTTATTTAGGATGTGGGTGTGACACTATTTGTATACATGATTTTTTTACCTACATAATTTTTCATTAGTATCACTTCCTCTAATAGTAATATATTACATTTTTTTAGTTTTGTCAATTACTTTATTTTTGTATTTCTTTATTATATCTTTCCTATTCCTTATTTTTTATTTTTTTTCTAAGTTCTCTTATCCCAAGATTTTGTTCTTCTGTAATTTTAATATAATAGTTTATTTTATTTATATCATCAAATTTTAATAATTCTACATAGTGAGACCATGTTAATTGTGTCGACAGTGTCGACACTTTTTCATTGCTAAACAAAATGTAAAACTGTTTCATTCTAAATAGTGTTCTATAACTATATTTTTTATCAATTTCTTTGCTTAATTTTAAAGAATATTCCTTAATTAAACTATCTCCATACTTAGCTCTTTTCTCACCACCTTGTGCATCCACAAGTAATTTACCTACATTAAAATATGTTATTAAATCACTTCTATTTTTAGAATAATCTTTAATTTTTTTATATATTTCATTATTTAATAATTCTTATATTTTATACATATTTCAACTTCGTTTTTAACATATTTTTTTTAACCAATCAAACAACTTTATACTCAGTTTCAAATACCCTATCATCACTTACATATTCTAGTACAAAATAGTTATTCTTCTTACATATTATTATTCCTATAGTATTTTCCTGAATTTCATTTTTTAAATTTTTATCTATATAATTCATATATTTTTTTATCTGACCGATGTGTTCTGACTTAAATTCTGTTACTTTTAACTCTATTACTACAAAACAGTTATAAATATAATTAAATAAAAGTAAATCTATATAATTATATCTATCTCCTATTTTTATCTTATATTCATCTTTTATAAAACTAAAGCCATCTCCTAATTCTTTTAAAAAGTTAGGTATATCTTCTAGTATTAATCTCTTTAAGACTTGCTCTGATATATCTTTATAATCTAAAGTGTTTTTAATTATAATTGGATTTTTTATGAAATCATTTACTTTAGGCTTTTCTTTTGTAATTAGTTTATTCTTAGTCTTATCGTCTAGTCTTTCATATTCCTTATTTTTTATTTTATATAGCAATTCCCTTTTACTTAAGTTATAGTTTGTAACTTGATTTATATAATATCTTATTTTGTTTCGATTTTTTAAAGGCATCAATATTAAATAATGAGACCATGTCAATTTGGCATCCAGTGGTTGCCAAATCTCTTCTTTAAACATTAAGTAAAATTGTCTCATATTTCTTAAATTTCTTTCGCCATATTTCTTATCTACCTCTTTAGTTAATTTTAAAGAATATTCCTTAATTAAACTATCTCCATACTTAGCTCTTTTCTCACCACCTTGTGCATTCACAAGTAATTTACCTACATTAAAATATGTCATTAAATCACTTCTATTTTTAGAATAATCTTTAACTTTTTTATATATTTCATTATTTAATAATTCTTGTTTTATTTCCTTATAATAATTCATATTTCTCACCAAATATAAATTACTATTCTTTATATATAAAGTCAAAAAGCAGTTTCTATTATTTTTAGCGAAAAAAATTACAGAAATATAAAATTTTTGATTAAAAAAATTAATTTCTGTAATTTTAATATAACAATTTAATAATTTTTATAATTTATATAAGTTTTACTGCGAAGTCTAGTGCGAATAACATTACTTCTTTTTTTATAGTATCGTAGTGATGAATAATCTTCATACTTAAATTCTTTAATTATTAAACAGTACCCAACAGTTTCCAAATATAATAAATTGCTTTACCTCTTAAAAGGTAAACTCTTCTATATCCACACTTATATGTGGTCATTTACATCATGTAAAACTTATGGTATTTTTATATTAATTGCCTCTAAATTTAATTACTTTTTATTTTTTAGTTCATCCTCAGTACTATACATGATGTCTACCATTTTTTTTATAATATCTCCATCAGAAGTAATAACATCTTCTTTTTTTATTATCTTTCCAACTTTTTCTAACTCTTCAAATGGTACAATACATGGGTGTAATTTCGCTAAATAGTGTACATGACTATTTGTATACTCCTTATACTTTGAAACTTTAGTTGCATCAATACTACTATATCCATTAACTCTCATATAGGCTACCCATCTATCATGCTCATTTTTAACAAGTTTATCAAAAATATTTTTGTCTTTTATTTTTTCTTTAAATAATGATATGTTTTTCTTTTCATCATTTGAATATTCATCTTTTAAGATTGTATATAACTTGTAATTCAAATGTAATGCCATAGCACGAGATGAATTTATATAATATTCTTTTTCATAAAATCTTTTTAGTTTAATATCTAATGAATCGTTTGTAATATCATATGATAAATGCACATTTTTAGTTAAAGTTTCTAATTTGGAATCAATAATATTGTTATCATAGTATATATTTTTTATACTTCCAAATGTATTTAAATTATATAAGTTATTTTTTTCATTTTTTAAATCATCGACTTGTTTAGCAATTAAATTATTTTTAACCATTAAATTTATTATAGGAAATCGTTTATAATTTTGTGTATCACGATTTATAAAGTATTTCCTTAAAAATAAACCATATTCAATATTTAGTCTATCATCTTTATTAGCAATTATTACATAATTAATATCATTTATTTTATTTAACTCTTCAAAAGCTTTGGAACTATAAAGATTATATGAAATAAAATTATAATTATAATTTTTTAACAATTCAGGGAAATTAACACTTATATATTCTTTTATTTTATCTGCATTTTCTCCTAGTATATTAATACATAAACTATAGTCAATTAATTGTCCACACCAAGTGATTGCTTTAATAAAATCTAATCCAATTATGTCATCTGATAATATTAAAACTGATATTTTTTTATTTAATGATTCCAAATAAATTGGAGTATTATTTAATAACTGATATACTAATCTTTCACTTTCATTTACTACTTCAAGTTGAATATTCCCTTTATCCACAGAATCAAGTATAACACTATCTACTATGTCTTCTGTTAAAACAAACACTTTAATTATATTAGTATTATTTTTATATTTATTAGTAATTTGTATTGCTTGCTTTAAATTTTTGTCAGTATTATGAGAAAATATATAAAATTCAAGTTCTCTTTTTTCTAAATTCCTCAATTTTATATTTTCTATATCATCTGAAAGCATTATTCCACTTATAAGTTTTATCTTATCTATTAATTCATTATCAATTTCATTGTTTTTATCTTTTATAAATATAAATGTTGAATTTTTTTTATCTAATTTAGATGCAAGTGTAATAGTTCTTTCATTTATATCAGAAAAAACGTACACTTTATTATTAGATAAAAATAAACGAACTTTAGATACTACGCCATCAATTAATGAAAGTAAAAATGTAGTAGTTATAATAGGAATTAATAAAAATATTATATAAATAATAAACATATATATCCACTCATAAAAATATGTTATTGTAATACCGTTAACTACACTCAAATCTTGACTAAATGTTATTGTCTGAATAGAATATACAATAGTTGTTACAATTTTTGATAATAAATTCGCACCATTTATAAATGGAAAAACTAAAATAAATATAGTCACTAACAATCCTATAAGACATATAGAAATTGAATGTCTAAAATTTTTAAAGAATAATTTAACTAAAATAAATGTTAGTACTAATACTATAAAAGCTATAACCAAATAAATATAATTCATAACAATCCTTCTTTCAATAATTTATTTGTTCTATCGTAAAGTTGTTTTCTAATATATAACATATGTTTTCTACCATTTGTTTTTTATATTCGCAAGTAGCATCTGGATAATATAGTTGAATAGTTTGATTTATATAATCTTCTTGTAATATATTTTTTAAAGTCACAATAAACAAGTCAAGTTCTTTAGAATTAAATCTTTCTTCAGCAAAATAATCTTCTCCATCATCAGCATCTATATTCAAAATCATTTTAGCGGTACTATAAGATGTAACTAATGATGTTGGATAGTCATATATGTGTAGATTACCATTATCTATTTTATAATTAAAATTTAGTTCTCTATGTCTTGCTGTTTTAATAATCCCACTTTTTAGCTTATTTTGCATTTCATTAGCTCTTTTGATAGTATTATCATCATAAATTTCAGGAATAATAATGTGCAAAAAGATATTCTCCTTTTTAAATACCAATGTTTCATTTTGCGAAATAAAACCGTCTAATATGTGTTCTAAAAGACGAACTATAAAATTATTAGCATACCCAATTGCAATTGATGTGGCTGCTCCAATAACAACAGGAGAAATATATTTTTTATTGTTATTTATATAATTATCTATATCTTCTATGACAGTTTGATAATTATAATTATTTTTATTATTCAAAATATGATTATCTACATCTTCTATTGCCTTTACTATTGCATTATTACTGAATGTAATATTTTTTAAAGCTAAGTCTCCGTTTATTCCAACTAAATCATCTGGCATATGAACTTTGCTATCTGTAAGCAATATAACACGTGATAAGCCTAAAGCCATAGAGCATAAACCTATTTCAAACAGTACATTGTCCCTCATTGATGACACTAAAATATGTTCGTTATTTCTAAAAATAGTTGTTGTATCATGTCCTTCACATATCAATACTGCAAAATCGAAAGTTGGAATTTTTTTTATTAACATTGGAAGTAAAGCAATATTATCTTTGTTATTAGCATCATTAAATAAATCCCTCCAACAAAAACAATTATATCCTTTTTTAGTTAACCCTTTAAGAAATTTATCTAGTGTACCTGATTTTTCACTTATACCAGATGAAAAAATAACAATATTTATTTTTCGCATATAACCCTCCTATAATTAGATTTTATCTATATCGCCAAGAATTATATATCCTTGTCCTCTTTTAGTTATTATTGTATCATTTAGTCCAATACTATTCAATTTACTTCTAAGTCTATTAATATTTACTGTAAGTGTATTATCATCTACAAATTCATAATTATCCCATAAATAGTTCATAAGTTCATCACGAGATATTATTTTACCGATATTTTTAATTAAATAGTGAAATATCTTTAATTCATTTTTTGTTAAATCTATTATAGTATTATCTTTAATGATAATTGATTTAGATATATCAAGTTTAATATTTTTATATTTAATTATATTATTCTCTATTTTCTTATTTAATAATCTATTTATTCTAGCAAGTAATATTTCTTTATTAAATGGCTTTGTTATAAAGTCATCTGCTCCATAATTAATACTTAATAGTTCATCTATTTCAGTATTTCTACTAGTTATTATAATTATATTTATATTACTTACTTTTCTTATTTCTTTTAATATGTATTCTCCATTTAAATTAGGTAAATTTATATCAAGTAAAACTAAGTCTGCATTTGAGTTTAATATATCTCTTACTGTATTATCAAAATTATCTATTATTGATACATTATATCCATTATTATTTAAAAATGTTTTTAATTCTAGTCTTAATTTAACTTCATCCTCAACAATTAATATATTTTTCACCATATCACCACCAATACTATACCACATTATTGTAAGAATTTAAATATTTAAGTCAACTTATATCTCTAACTATCTCTATCCTTTACTAGTTTGAAATAGACAATATAAATCTATACTTAATTGTAAAGTAGTAAGTTTGTACACTTAAAAATGTGGTTCAACGGTCCACAATTTTAACACTTTATTATTTTATCAACTTATACTATAATTCCACCACCAACTACTATATCATCTATATAAAATACACATGATTGTCCTGGAGTTACTCCTTTTTGCTTTTCATCGAATACTACATTTATTAACCCATTATCCATAGATATTGTTGCTTTATATTCCTTACTTTTGTATCTTGTTTTAACACTCACTCTAGTAGGTTCTTTTATCTCATCAAAAAGTAATAAATTATAATCTTTTACTTTGAAACTTTTTACATATAAATCACTTTCTAAACCTACTATAAGTTCATTTCTATCCTTGTTAAATCCTATTACATATAAAGGTTCTTGATAAGATACCCCAAGTCCTTTCCTCTGCCCTATTGTATATTTATAAAGTCCGTTATGTCTACCTATTACTTTTCCATTTAAAATTATATTACCCTCTAACTCTTTTATATTACTATGAGTTTCTAAAAACTTCTTATAATTTCCATCAGGTATAAAACATATATCTTGACTTTCTTTTGAATTAAAGACTTTTAAACCGTTATCATAAGCAATCTTTCTTATCTCATCTTTAGAATTAAAATTTGCAAGAGGAAAAACTACATAAGGCAATATTTCTTTTGGAATATTGTAAAGTACATAACTTTGGTCTTTATCAAGATTATCTGCTTTTTTTAATACATATCTTTTATATTTATCACTATATTCTATTTTAGCATAATGACCTGTTGCGATATAATCTATTCCAAGAGACTTTGCTTTTTCATACATAGCTTTAAATTTTAAATGTTTATTACACTCTATACAAGGATTTGGAGTACGGCAGTTAGAATATTCTAAAATAAATTTTTGAATTACGCATTTATTAAACTCATCTTTAAAATCGATAGTATAGTGAGGAATACCTAGTGTATCACACACTTCTTTAGCGTTTTTACTGCTATCATTACCGTCAAATAGATTCATAGTTGCGCCGTATACATCATATCCTTCATTTTTTAGTATGACCGCACTTACACTACTATCTACCCCTCCACTCATTCCAACTAATACTTTTTTCATACTACACTTCCAATCATATGTTATTTATAATATCTTTTAAAATGTTTGCTGCATTCTTAGAAGCCTCAGTTAAAAATGTTTCAAAGTCTACTTTAGAATTACCTTCTAATGTATCAGTAATAGACCTTATTACTAAGAATTTAACCTTGTCTAAAAAGCATACTTGAGCAATACTTGCTCCTTCCATTTCAACGCACATTACATTAAATGTGTCTCTTATTTTATCTTTTTCTTTCTTTTCATGTATAAATTTATCACCACTTGCAATCCCACCTATAAATACATTTTTATCTTTAAATATTTCAAGTAGTTTTTTATCAGTTTCTATAAATTTACCTATGTTGTCAATCTCTCCTAATTCTCTACCGAATGGTGTTATATCAAAATCGTGTTGGAAAAGTTTGTCAGCAATAACTACATCTCCTACTTTTAAACGCTTATCTACTCCTCCAGCAGAACCTATATTAACAACTAATTCTACATTAAAATTATCTATCATTACTTGACATATATGCGCACTGTTTACCTTACCCACACCACATTTAACGCATACAACATCCTTATTATTTAACTTACCCTTATAAAATGTTCTATCAAATATTTTTATACTTTCTATATTATTCATTAAGTTTTTAACTTCTAATAATTCTTTTTCTTCTGCAGCAATAACACCTATCATATAATCACTTCCAGATATATTATATCAAAATATCTTTAATAATTAAATTGTTTTATTATTAATTTTAATATATAATAATGTAGGTGATTTGATGTTTAAGTATTCTGATTCTAATAAAAGATATTATACACTAGATTATTTTTATAAACACAAATTTAACTCTAAAGTTTTTAAAGTTAGTTTAAATGCTGGATTTACTTGTCCTAATAAAGATGGCAAAGTCGGAGTTGGAGGGTGTATTTACTGCTCTAAAAGTGGGAGTGGTGAATATGCTGGAGATAAACATGATAATCTAGTAACTCAGTTTAATACTATTAAAAATATGATGTTAAAGAAATGGCCTAAAGCAAAATATATCGGTTATTTTCAAGCAAATACCAATACTTATGCCCCTCTTGATGTACTAAAAGAAAAGTATGAGACTATATTAAAATTAGATGGTGTGATTGGATTAAATATAGCAACTAGACCTGATGCGATTAGTGATGAGTGCTTAGACTATTTAGAAGAGTTATCTAAAAGAACATATCTAACTATAGAACTTGGACTTCAAACTATACACGATAAAACATCTAAGTTAATAAATAGATGCCACACTTTAAAATGTTTTGAAGATATGGTTTTAAAACTTAGAAAGAGAAACATAAATGTAGTTGTACATATTATTAATGGACTTCCTTATGAGACAAAAGAAATGATGATTGAAACTGTTAAATATTTAAGTAACTTAGATATTCAAGGTATAAAGATTCATATGTTATCGATATTAAAAGGAACTATTCTTGAAAAAATGTACGAAAAAGAACACTTTAAAATGCTTACAAGAGATGAATATATAGATATAGTATGTGACGAGTTAGAATACTTAAGAGAAGATATAGTCGTACATAGAATTACAGGAGACCCTAAAGTAAGTGATTTAGTTGAACCTAATTGGTTGATAAAAAAAGTTACTATATTAAACGATATAGATAAAGAGATGAAAAGAAGAAATTCTTATCAAGGAATAAAGTATCAAAAAAAGGACTAAGTCCTTTTTATTATGAATGTAATTTAATAACTTTTTCATCCATATACTTTCCACAATCAACTGTAAAATTACCATTATAAGCTGTTACATCGCACAATTTTTTATTCGAACTAATAATTTTGCCCTTTGAATTTGCTCCTACGCCAGTTACTTCTAGTGTAATATAATCTAAATCAAAATAATATTCAATTTCATCAACATATTTTGGAGCTTCACCATCATTTTCAACCATATACGATGCAATTGAATTGTTTATTTCATCATAAGCAAGCTCTGCAGTACGCTTAAGTGCTTCATCATTTGCACCATCCCTAATTCCTAACATTATTGGTACTGCAATTAAAATAATTATTATTATAAAAATAGGACCTAAAGTTAAAGACAATACCAAAGCAACTATTTGTCCAGTTGATAAACCTTTTTTCTTAACTTCGTTATTCATATTATCCTCCTTTCATATCTATATTATCATATATGCCCCTGTCAAGAGGTCTAATGAAAATGTTTGCTTAATTTTCAAAAAAAGGACTAAGTCCTTTTTATGCTGTGAAGATTGAAACGCAACTCATAATAGAAAATATTCCATATAGTATACTTATAATACCAATTACTAGTCCAGCAATAGCCATACCTTTACCTTTTTCACCTTTAGAATTAACTTGTGTTAACCCTACTGCAGATAAAATTGTTCCGACAAGTCCAACAATTCCCCATAAGTTAATTAGTAAAGATACCAAGGATACAACAAATCCAGCGATTGCTAAACCATTATACTTAACTTGATTCTCCATAACTACCTCCAACATCATTATATAACATATTATTTATAAAGTAAATATTTTATCTTTGTGAAATCATTTTCTTCTTACTTAAGATAAGCGTATATTTATCACTTACTAAAGTTGATTTACAATATTCACATACTCCACTATTATTTTCTTCAACAGGAGCGCCACATCTTGGACAAATATCAAGTTTTTTATCATCTACTGTCTTAACAAATGTAAGTTCATAATTGTAATAATTTACTTTATTAGCTAGACCTCTAACTACATTGTTAGTTCTAGTATCTATTATAAAATCATAACAACTAACATTCATATTTATAACTATAGTCTCTTGTCCATTTTCTTCATATCTTTCTTTTATTTTACTACCTAAATATCTTATATCGTACATAACATTTTTTTGGCTTTTTACTTTTAATGTATCTAGCTGCATCAAATACATGTTATACATCTCATCAGTAGTATTTTTTCTTATTAATTCTTCATCAAAATTCATCCATGCATATTGAATTTTCTTATATATATTGAATGCTTCTACTTCTAATCGTTTGTCTTCTATAAAATCATCAGGATTTAGTAAAGTAAGCTTACTATTTAAAGCATTATTTATTATTTCTTTTTGTTTACTACCATTAACTATATTTGTTATAACTGCTATAATAACCATTGTAATTATAAATAGAAATGGGAAAAAAACTGCAAAAGGTCCACCTGAGCCAGAACCACCTGAGTCAAAATCAAAACTGCTTGAGCCAAAATCAGAACCAAAATCCGAATCAAAACTAGAATCGAATCCACTATCCGCACCTACTAACCCTATATTAATAGTAGTTACAAATAACCCAACTAGTATTAAACATAAAATTAATATTAAAACATTTCTCTTCATCCTACCACCACTATAATTTTATCACAAATTAAAAATAGTTCAAGTACTTTGAACTATTTTATATCTATCATAAGTCCTTTATAATATTTCCAAGCAAGTACTCTAAATACGAGTTTGTTTATCTCATCTTCACTTAAAGTTCCATCGTTTAAAGCACCGTTAATCTCATTAAATGCCTTTTCATAATCAGTTGTAATTATTAAATCATTACCTGCTTGAATAGCCTTTACATATTTTTTATCAATATTTTTAGTCGCACCCATGTCAACATCATCAGTCATAATTATTCCTGTAAATTTAAGTTCATTTCTAAGTAAATTGTGTATTGATTTTGAAAGCGATGCTGGAGCACTGTCTATATTTGTAACTACATTATGACTTACTAAAACTGCTTCTGCACCTGCATCGATACCTGCTTTAAATGGAGGTAAATCATTAGTTTTAATACTTTCTAGTGTTCTAGTATCTTCAGATGAAGTTACATGAGTATCTTTATTATTTCCATATCCAGGGAAATGTTTTAATGTATATGATACTCCTGTACCTTTACTTGCTTTTATAACAGTTTCTGCAAATTCACTTGTTAAAGCAGTATTTTCACCTAACGCTCTTTCATACATATAATCGTTAGGATCAGTAGTTACATCTACAACTGGAGCAAGATTTACATTAAGACCTAAACTATTTAATAAATCACTTTTCTTTATAGTATCACTTTTTATTAAACTAAACTGTCCATCATCATAAAGTGATTTAGAAGATTTAAAAGGCTCACTTGCTAAATTAGGATTGCTACTTACTCTAACTACTTTACCACCTTCTTCATCTACTGCAGTTAAAAGTGGTATCTTAGAACTTTCTTGCAAGTTATTTATCATAGATATTACTTGTTCTTTAGTTTTATTTTTAAAATCTTTTTCAAAGAATACAAATCCACCAAAGTTATATTTTTTATTAGCATCTATTGCATTATCTGGATATCTTACAAGTAATAATTGCCCTATTTTTTCTTCTTTAGATAATTCTTTTAATTTATTATAAGCCATTACATAATAAGTACTAAATATTCCATCATCATTATAATCACTTGGTATACCATTTATATCTTTATTAACTGATTTAACATCATAGCTTATTATTTTAGCATCTTGTTTTTCTTTATTTTTATCTATTAATCCAGCATATTCTAAGAGTATATAATCCCCTACTTCTAAGTCTTCTTCATCTAATTCAAATGTATAGATTATGTTATTATTATCTTTTACAGTTATAAAACCATCTTCTTTATACATTATAGTTGCTTCTAATGTTTCTATTTTACTAGATTTTTCTTTTTTAGAAGTAAATAAAGGTATTAAAGCTAAAGAAAGTATCAAAATACATATTATTAAATATATAATTTTCTTATTCACTATATCACCTACAATATATTATACAGTTATTTTATTATAAATATGAAAATTTTATAAAAGTTTTACTTATAACTTAACTACCATTACTCTTTTATATTATTACTACAACTATTTTAGCACATTTTTAAATTTAAATAAATATTAAAAATCTTCTTTCATATGTATTCAATGAAAGAAGATAATTTTATTTACACATTATAATCGATAAGTAACGTTCTCACGTAGTTGGAGCTAAAACAACACGGAACGAACTGCTGCTGTTACTATTGCCATTGTTGTTGTTGAAGTTGAACACGCCCGCATTGGACGTATTGTTATAGTTGCCCCCCGCGTTTGAACCATGGATTGCTAGTGGAAACAAAGTTAGCGTTTTACAGTTTAATCCCTTTGTGCCTAATTCC